>JAFVBU010000266.1 GCA_017479805.1 Ruminococcus sp. | reverse complement strand
TACAGGAAATGCGCCGTAGAAATTTCAAAGAACAAGGAAAACTTTTGAAAGCATACTGTCGTATGGTGAAAAAGTTTGACGCAGTTATTTGGAATTTATACAAGCATTTATGGATATTTTGCTGTAGCGCCGAGTATAAAACTTATAGCTCCCGCCGCTGGTCGTATTGTAACCCTCGGGAGGGCGAGGGCGCCCTCCCCTACAATATGTTCTATCCATATTTTGCGGTTATCCAACGGGCGCACACTGTGCGCCCCTACACCCTGACACCTGATACCTAAAAAAGACACCAAAAAGGGCGCCGAAACTGCGCCCTTTCTACTTACTGTTAACTACTTACTACTTACTCCACATTCACTGAATAAGCCAGATATTAGCAGCATAGTCAGCGATGGTGCGGTCGGAGCTGAATTTGCCTGCATTGCACATATTCAGCCACTGTCTCCTTGCAAATGCAAGGCGGTCATTCTTGTAATCGTACAGGCAGCGCAGCTTTGTGTCAACGTAGCTCTGCATATCGCCGAGGAGGTAATAATGGTCGGGCTCATGCCAGCTTGCACCGTCAAGGAGCGCTGTGTAAAGCTCACGGAAATCGCCGCTTCCGCCGTCGGAAACAGTGCCGTCAATGAGAGAGGATACCACACGCTTTATCATCGGGTTTGAAGCAAATACGGCTCTGCTGTCGTATTCGGGAACTATCCTTTCAAGGTCCTCAACCTTTGCGCCGAAGATATAGTTGTTTTCCTCGCCTGCCTCCTGCACTATCTCAATGTTAGCGCCGTCGTAAGTGCCGAGGGTAACTGCGCCGTTGAGCATGAGCTTCATATTTCCCGTGCCGCTTGCCTCAGTGCCTGCGGTGGATATCTGCTCGGAAACGTCAGCGCCTGCCACCAGCTTTTCAGCGTAGCTTACGTTGTAGTTCTGCACGAATACCACATTGAGGATGTCCTTTGTGTCCTCGTCGGAGGATACTATCCTTGCCACCTCGTTGATGAACTTGATTATAGCCTTTGCACGGCGGTATCCGGGGGCGGACTTAGCGCCGAAGATGAATGTTGTGGGAGTAAAATCGGTGATAGAGCCGTCCTTTATGCCGTAGTATATCCAGAGTATGGAGAACGCATTGAGAAGCTGTCTCTTGTACTCGTGGAGGCGCTTTATCTGTATGTCGAAAACGTGGGTATCGTCGATAGCTATGCCGTCATGTGCCTTTATGAAGTCGGCGAGCTGTGTTTTCTTGGTCTGCTTGATATCCATGAAGCGGCGGAGTATCTCGTCATCGTCCGCATATTTGGTCAGCTCTTTGAGCCTGTCAAGGTCGGTCATCCAGCCGTCATCGCCCAGTAATTCGGTGATGAGAGCGGAAAGCTCACGGTTGCAGAGAGCAAGCCAGCGGCGCTGTGTGATGCCGTTTGTCTCGTTGCGGAACTTGTCGGGAGCGAGGCTGAACCAGTCGGCAAGGACTGTATCTTTCAGTATCTGAGTGTGTATCTCCGCAACGCCGTTGATGTGGCTTGAAGCATAGCAAGCCATATCAGCCATGTGGATAAGTCCGCCCTTTATTATCTTTATGCGGTTTATCTTGTCTTTCTCCACGTTAGCGGCATACATCTCAGCGATAAGCTCCTCGTTTATCTGGATGATAATGCTGTATATCCTCGGGAGAACGTCCTCAACAAGGTCGGTGCGCCACTTTTCGAGAGCCTCCTGCATAACGGTGTGGTTGGTGTAGTTGAACACCTTTTTTGCAGTATCAAGAGCCTTTGCGAAGTCCCAGCCCTCGTTGTCCACAAGCTGACGGATAAGCTCGGGAATGGAGATAACGGGGTGAGTATCGTTGAGCTGAACTGTGATATAGTCGGCAAGGTTATCGAGAGTGCCGAAACGAGCCTTGTGCTTGCGGAGGATATCGGTCAGGGACGCACAGCTAAAGAAATACTGCTGTTTCAGACGGAGCTTCTTGCCCTCGTCGGTATCGTCATTGGGGTAGAGCACACGGGAGATGTCCTCGGCGTATATCTTCTCCTTTGAGGCTTCAAGGTAGTCCTGCTTGTTGAATGTGTCGAAGTCGAACTCTTTCACAGGCTCAGCCTGCCAGAGGCGGAGAGTACCTACGTTTTCGGTCTTGCATCCGAATATGGGCATATCATAGGGAACAGCCTTAACTGTCTGACCGCTGTACTCGATGAGGATGGTTTCCTCGTCACAGCGCTTTGACCACGGGTCGCCGTACTTTGTCCAGTCGTCGATATCCTCTTTCTGGAAGCCGTCAACGATGGACTGCTTGAAAAGACCGTACTTATAGCGTATGCCGTAGCCGTCGAGAGGGAGAGACAGCGAAGCGGCAGAATCGAGGAAGCAAGCGGCAAGACGTCCCAGACCGCCGTTGCCGAGAGCGGCGTCCTCTATTTCTTCAAGGTCAGCAAGGTCAAGTCCCAGCTTTTTGAAAACGTCGTTTACCTCGTCATAAATGCCGAGAACCAGCAGGTTATTGTATACTGCACGACCTACGAGAAACTCCATAGAGAGGTAAGCGGCACGGCGCTTTGAGAGGTGTTCCTGACGGGCATTGTTCCACTGTTCGGCGAACATTTCCATGATAGTATCGCCGAGGGCATTGTGTATCTGCTGAGGTGTTGCAGACTTTATATCTTTCGGAAGTCTGCCTGTGAATTTTTCTGTAAACATTTTCTTATCCATATTATCCTCCATCATTCATTTTTGCTTTAGGCAACACCGCACAAAGCACACCTGACGGCTTTGCACTGAATCTGCTTGCATATTTTCCGTCATCTTGCACAGAAATTCCTTGACATACGTCAGTATGCCTGCGAAATTTCTATACAATCTGACGAAAAATCTGTCGGCGCATCTTCAGCACAATCTTTGTGCGGTGTTGCCTTATTGATTTGCTTCTCTCATATGCTCTCTGTTGATATTTGCATTGCCGTATACCACATCATCAAGGCGGTCATAATCCTTCTGCGGCAGATAGTATACATAGAGAACGACTTGGCATCCAAAATCATCAAGATACAGGTAGTTCATATTATCAAAGACAGACAGTTCCGTCGGCAGTTCCGTCCCTTCGGGAAGGAATACAAATGCAGAGATCTTGCTTTCCTGATTACAGAAGTAAGAAAAGAATTCTTCATACGTCGGTTCAGCAGGTGCTTCAAACGGCATCGTTCTCCGATTGATGGTCGGCAGCCACAGCTTGCCTGCCTGAGTATAGCTGCGGATATAGTTCTTCGTATTCTCTAAAAGCTCATCCTCAAATAAAGGGAAAACATATTCATCGCCGCTTATCACATCGCTGTCCTCTGTTCCGAAAGCTAAAAAACGTCTGCCCTCATCATCCTCAAGCGTATAGGTCGTGGGTTTCTTTTCGGGTATCGGCACGCCAATGAACTCCCACTGAACATCTCTGCATATGAAAGTGAAGTCCTTGCCGTACTTTTCATTCAGCTTTTCAAGAGCCGCCTGTTCCTCCGATGGTACGTTCTCTATATGTGAGGTATGCAGCTCGTCCTCATATTCGTCGCTGAGCGTTGTCGGCTCAGTGTCGGCTTCGGTAACTGTCGCAGCAGAAGTAGTTGTTACGGTGGTAGTTGTTTCTGTTGTTGTTTCCGTTTCGGTGACTGTAACAGTTGTCTCTGCCGTCGATGCGGCAGTTTCGCTGTTTTCCAATGTTTCGGTTCCTTGCTCCGTACTGCCGCAGCCCGTAAGCAATGCCGCTGCTGTCAGCATAATAGTAAGTCTTTTCATCTGTTGTTTTTTCTGCTTCATGTTTTTTTGCTCCTTTTTCTAATTTGCGATAGTTTTGAATTGAGAATTGAAAATTGAGAATGGATGTGTTCGCTTCGCTCACGGATTTTATATTTTTTGATCCGTCCCCGTCAGGGGACACCATAATTTTCCATTCTCAATTCTACATTCTCAATTCATAAAGTTCTCAATTCTTCAACGATTGTACATCTTATTGAGTTTCTTTATCTTCTTGGCAAGTGCAGGAGTGAAGTCTGAGGTATGTGTGCGGAACTGCCAGTTATTGCCGAGAGTTGAGGGAGTGTTCATGCGTCCCTCTTTGCCGCTTTCGAGGAAGTCCTGTATCTGTGCCGCCGCTACCATTGCTATGCTTCCCCATGTCTGACGAATTACCGCCATCGGGATATCCTTTTTCTTCTTCACATTCAGATACTTCATAGCGAATTTCAGCGACTTCTTGTCCAGTGTCTCCACCCATCCACGGAGAGTCTCGTTATCGTGAGTGCCCGTGTAGGCAAAGCAGTTGGTGGTGGTGAAGTTGTGGGGCAAATACTCGTTCTCGCCGTCGGAGAAGCCGAACTGCAATACCTTCATGCCCGGGTAGCCGCATTTTTCAAGCATAACGTACACCTCGGGAGTGAGGAAGCCTAAGTCCTCCGCTATGATATTCAGCTTGCCCAGCTTTTCCTCCGCCATACTGAAAAGCTCATAGTCGGGACCCTTTTTCCATTCGCCCTCGGTAGCGTCCTCGTTGCCGTAGGGGATGGTGTAATAGCTTTCAAAGCCACGGAAATGGTCGATACGGACTATATCGTACAGCTTTGAGGCATTGGCGATACGGTCTATCCACCATTCGTATCCCGTCTTTTTGTGGTAAGCCCAGTTGTAGAGGGGATTTCCCCAAAGCTGACCTGTAGGCGAGAAGTCGTCGGGCGGACAGCCTGCAACGGCTATGGGCTTGTGTTCCTTGTCAAAGTAGAAAAGTCTCGGAGAGCCCCACGCTTCAACGCTGTCAAGAGCGCAGTATATGGGGATATCGCCTATTATCTCGATACCGCTGTCATTGGCATATTTTTTCAGCTCGCCCCACTGCTTGTAGAACTGGAACTGCATGAACTTGTAGAAGTTGATATCATTTTTCAGCTCCTTTTTGGCATCGCTGATAGCCTTTGTCTTGTGGAGAGATATCTCCTCGTCCCATTCATACCATGCCTTGCCGCCGAACTTTGATTTCAGCGCCATGAACAAAGCGTACTCGTCCAGCCACTTTCTGTTCTCGGTGCAGAAAGCCTTATACTCGGGAACTTTCGCAGGCTTGAAGCGGTCGAAAGCCATTCTCAGCACCTTGAAGCAGTTCTCGTAGATCAGGCTGTAGTCCACCTTTTCGGGATCGTTCTCCCATGTAAATGAAGCGAACTCATGGTGTTCGAGAAGTCCCTCGGCTTCGAGGATATCGAAGTCGATGAAGTAGGGATTGCCTGCATTGACAGAGAATGATTGATAAGGCGAGTCGCCGTAGCTTGTGGGTGAAAGCGGAAGTATCTGCCAGCATTTAGTTCCGCTTGCTCTGAGAAAGTCCACGAAATTATAAGCGGCTTTTCCCATTTTGCCTATACCGTAAACGGATGGCAGACTTGAAATATGCATTAGTATACAGCTTTTTCTCATAAAAACTCCCCCTTATTTTAATGCATAATGCATAATTCATAATTCATAATTGCGGTGTCCACTTCGTGGACAGATTGAAATATTTTAAATAAGTCAGCGTAAGCTGACACCATAATTATGCATTATGAATTGAATAAATTGCTCGTTTGAGGAAATACTATCACAAAAAAGGGAACGAGGTAACATATGAAACTATCACAGCACCTTATTGCATTTTTTATGGGGTATTTCCTTTACTGTCTGTTTGAGATAGATACCCGTGGCTACACTCACTGGACAATGGCGCTGACAGGCGGTTTTGCCATGACGGTGCTTTACGCCCTTAACAGCCGTGACGGCATGACGCTTCCGAAAAGCTGTTTTCTCGGTGCGCTTATAATCACAGCTATGGAGTTCGCTGTGGGTATATTCGATAATATTATTATGCGCTGGGATGTATGGGATTACTCCGATATGCCGTTCAATATCATGGGACAGATATGCCTGCCCTTTTCCCTCATGTGGACGGTAATGTGCATCCCTGCTTATTATTTGTGCAAAATGATACGTCTCAGGTATGGTTTAATGGAGAATTGAGAATGGAGAATTGAGAATTGTTGTGTCCCCTGACGGGGACGGATTTATACTCGACGCTACAGCAAAATATCCATAAATGCTTGTATAAATTCCAAATAACTGCGTCAAACTTTCTCACCATACGAAATTATGCTTTCAAAAGTTTTCCTTGTTCTTTGAAATTTCTACGGCGCATTTTCTGTATATTTTGCTATAGCGCCGAGTATAAAATTTTTTATTCGTGAGCGCAGCGAACACATTCATTCTCAATTCTCAATTCTAAATTTTCAATTTCCTTAATACCCTTGTTCTTTCAGCTTGCGGACGATATCAACGTAGAATTCACGGACATCGAAGCCGTCTATATTCTCACGCATAAGGTCAACGATATCGCCGTGGCTGATACCACGCTTATGCTTTGGCTTGATAAGGGTAAAATCGCCGTGCTTTGCGGAATCCTCCCACACAAGCCCGTCATTTGCACCGTTCAGCTTCTTGATGAGGATATAGCCTATATTCAGCGGAAAGCCTGCCGAACCTGCCTCATCCATGACGGTCATGAAGCTCCTGTAGGAAACATTGGGCGAATCGGGCATATTTTTGTTCTGCTCCCGTCGGTTTATTGCACTCAGGTCATTGACGCCTGCCATGAAATCGGGGGCAGTATCGCCCAGCTTGTGGAATACTGCGTTGTACTTCCTTTCAAGAAAGCCTTTCATTCCGTCGGGGACTTTTTCAAGCAGAAAATCGACCATATCACAGCCCTCGTGGGGAGTGTTCATGGTGGTGAGTGTAGCTACATATTTATCCATCCCCAGACAGCTTATGGCATAGCGTGAATCAAGTCCGCCTTTGGAGTGGGCGATGATGTTTACCTTTTCTGCGCCTGTTTCCCTGATAACGCTGAGGATGGTCTCTTTCAGCTCAGCGGCACTGTCCGCAACAGCCAGCGAGGACTGCTGTTTGCCGTAGTATATCTTAGCGCCGTTTTTGATGAGCGCCGCAGGTATGCGTCCCCAGTAGTTTACAAGCTGCCAGTCACGGAAGAATATGCCGTGCACCATGATTATGGGGTACTTTGTCCTGCATATCTCATTTTCGGCACGGGCATTGTCCAGCTCTATCCTGTCGGCTTCGATTATATATTCACGCCTTGCAGTCTGGTAGAATTTCCGCACAAGGAAGATATTCACCACAGGACACCACCACAGCATAAGCATGAGGATGTGGTCCTTTATCTTTATCTGCTTTGCGCCCGATACCACCTTTATGACACCGACGAATATCAGAAAGCCGATAACAGCGGCGGTAATGACCGCTCCGCCTATTTTGAAGCCTATGGCGGCGCCTGATTTTGCCATCCACACTATCATGGCGATAACGGATATAACAGCGCTCCATCCGCCTGTGAGTATCAGATCGGCACCACGCTGTATGCGCCGCAGTCTCGGAGCAGGGGCTTGCTGTCCACGTCTGAGGAGAATGACGATATACCCGACAGCAAGTACTGCGGTCAGCACAACTTTGAGAGGAGCGCCGACAGCAAGGTCGCAAAGGTATATCATACAGCAAGACAGCAGCGACACTATAATGATATCAAATAACAGAAATGCTTTTTTCATATATCACCTTAAAAGAAACGGCTGTCCCGCAACTGTGGTACTCATATAGGTGATCTGAACTTTTATCGGGGGCAAACCTTTCTGAGGAAAGGTTCTTCCCCCAATAAGGGTGTAGATCGTCTATATGAGTATCACGGTTATCGGAACAGCCTTTCCGCATTTTGCGATCAATAGGTCTTGTTTGAGTCAGCGTTGAAGAATTCGTCGCTGTTCTGGGTATAGTAGTCATTAGATTCCAGAGACATGAAGTCCTCGTCCTCGACGTCGGGCAGTCTTGCGCCGCAGCGTCCGCAGAACTGGAAGCGCTCGTTTACTTCTGCGCTGCACTTAGGGCAGATCTTATAGCCACGGATACCGTTGAGCTCAAATCTCATTTTCTTGATACGTCTGCGTCTTGTGTCGATATCGTCACAGAGGGCTTTGAGACCTTCGGGGTCTTCGTTGCGGGTCTTATAGTACTTTTTGCCTATATCGCCGAAGATCTCGACAATTCTCTCCTCCTCGTAAAGTATCTTTCTTTTCAGGTTGTTAGCCTCAGAAATGCTTTTAGCCTTATCGGAAGCACCACGGCTCACATCCCCGATCTTATCTAAAATGCTCATCTTCATCACTCCTATAATTTTTTCATGCTGTTAGCTTTATAATATAATATTATACGATACAACAGAAAAATTGTCAAGGGCTTTCAAAAAGAAATTAAATAAGCATGGGGGATTTGTGCAATACTTACATTTCTGCGATATCATTTTCGGTAAGCTGAATAATTCCTGCTTCTGTGAGAGCAGCATAAGCGTTGTCGTTATCATCAACTCTTATTACAAATGAGACAGACTTATCGGATTTGCCTATAAAGGCGTAGAGGTATTCAAGGTTAACACCTTTCTCGCCGAGGATATCGAGCACACGGCTGAGCTGACCGGGGGAGTCGGGGATGGAAATAGCCACTATCTCCGTTACGGTAACAGCGTAGGAAGCGTCTTTGAGGATATCCACGGTTTTTTCGGTATCGTTCACGATAAGGCGGAGTATACCGAAATCCTTTGTATCAGCCAGAGCCATAGCTCTTATATTGATCTTGCTGTTTTTGAGGAGCTTCATTGCCTCTGCCAGTTTATTTGGCTTATTTTCTACAAAAACTGAGATCTGTCTTACGTTTGACATAGCATAACCTCCTTTTTAGGGACATGATATCCGACAGTAAAGAGGGCTGTCGGATATCATGCCGCAGTATACTGCCGCTTATTCCTTTGGCAGGTCTTCGTACATAACGAGTGCAGAGAAGTCCTCCAGATGTTCGTTAACGTGGGTCTGTGCATCGTGGCACATACCGAGAGCGGTGCTGTACTTGATGTCGATGACCTTGACTGACTGGATGAACTGATTCAGCTCGTTCTCAAAGATAGCGAATTTCTCATACTTTTCCTGTTCAGGCATATAGTTTGTTGAGAATAATTTGATTTTCATAATAGGACCTCCTTGAAATGTGGTTTAAAATATATTATAAAGACGTATCCGCCTTTATTTCGTAATAAAACGGCAGTAAAGCCAATAATTTTACCATCGTTGTGCGAAAGCAGACTTTCCGCCCCGCAGAGAGTAAGCGAGTTTACGAGCGAAGCGTGAGTGCGCCGCCGCTTGCTCAGCGGCTTAATCATGGAGCTTTCTTCTGTCGATAACTCTTACAGCCTTGCCCTCACTTCTGGTGATGGACTTGGGCGATACAAGATGTACCTTAGGATTGATGCCGAGCATGGTCTTCATAGCCTCTGCAAGGTCTCTCTCCAGCTTCTGCATATCCTTTACCTTGTCCGAGAACTGGTCGGGGTTCATCTCTACGCTTACATCAAGGGTATCGGTGTTGTTGACACGGTCGACCTCGATGAGATAGTTGGGTGAATAGCCCTGCTCGATGAGGACTGTCTCTATCTGGCTCGGGAATACGTTTACGCCACGGATAATGAGCATATCGTCGCTTCTGCCCATAGGCTTTGCCATTTTGATGAGTGTACGTCCGCATGAGCACTTCTTGCGTGAGAGCACGCAAAGGTCACGGGTACGATAACGGAGAAGCGGGAATGCTTCCTTTGTTATGCTTGAGAATACAAGCTCGCCTACCTCGCCCTCGGGGAGCACTTCTCCTGTTTCGGGATCGATTATCTCGGGGATGAAGTTGTCCTCGTTGATATGCATACCCGACTGCTCGGAGCACTCGAAAGCAACGCCTGGACCGCTTGATTCGGTAAGACCGTAGATATCATAAGCCTTTATGCCCAGTGATTTCTCGATGGAACGGCGCATTTCCTCAGTCCACGGCTCTGCACCGAAGATACCTGCCTTGAGCTGGATATCGTCGGGAGTAAGTCCCATCTCGTGGAGGGTCTCACCTATGTAAGCGGCGTAGGACGGAGTACAGCAGAGGATAGTTGCACCGAGGTCACGCATGAACTGTATCTGTCTGTCGGTATTTCCCGAACTCATGGGGAGAGTAAGAGAGCCGACCTTGTGTGAACCGCCGTGGAGACCTGCGCCGCCTGTGAACAGACCGTAGCCGTAAGCCACCTGCACAACGTCATCGGAAGTGCCGCCTGCGGCTGTGATAGCTCTTGCACAGCAGTCCTCCCACATATCAACGTCATTCTGGGTGTAGAAAGCAACAACACGCTTGCCTGTAGTACCGCTGGTGGACTGTATCCTTACGCACTCGTTAAGGGGCTTTGCAAGGAGACCGTAGGGATAAGCCTCACGGAGATCGGCTTTAGAGAGAAACGGCAGTTTATAAAGATCGTCAGTACCCTTGATGTCCTCGGGCTTTACGCCCTTTTCGTCCATGAGGTCACGGTAGTACTTCACGTTTTCGTAAACGTGCTTAACCTGTGCCACAAGGCGCTCGTCCTGGAGCTTTTTCATATCCTCACGGGACGCACATTCGATTTCTTTGTTCCAATATTTTTCCATTGGACTTCGACTCCTTATTAATTGATTGTTATGTAAAATTAATTACGTTTTTATGTAGGGGCGGATATTATCCGCCCGAATGTGGGACGTCGAGGACGCCGTCCCCTACAATTGATGATTTATGATAATTCGTCATCTGTGGGCGGATAATATCCGCCTCTACGATAATTACCGATCACTTCGCCGCTTTTCCCAGCTCAAACGCCTTCTTATTAAGTTCAAGGAACTTAGGCGGTACGCACTGTTCCAGGGCTTTCTGCCACAGCTCCTCGGGGTAGTCCATGCGTGATGCGAGAACGCCCATGAGGACTACGTTTGAAGCCTTTGCAGTGCCTGCCTGCTCTGCCAGTGAGAGAGCGTCTACTGCGATTATATCTGCACCCTTTGCCTTTATCTTATCCACGATCTCCGTCGGATATTCAGCCGCACCTGTGATAACGGGCATTGGGTCTATCTGCTGAGTTGAGGTGATGAGGTGTCCGCCTTTTTTCAGGTACGGCAGACATCTTGCGGCTTCCAAAAGCTCGAACGAGATAACAGCGTCAGCCTCGCCCTTTTCGATAACAGGGGAGTACACCTTATCGCCGTACTTTACGTAGGTCACAACACTTCCTCCACGCTGGCTCATTCCGTGCACCTCGCTGACCTTTACGTCATAGCCCTGTGCCAGAAGAACGTTTCCGAGAAGTCTTGAAGCGAGGAGCGAACCCTGTCCGCCTACGCCGACTATCATAACTGATTTAGTTTCCATTTATATTTACTCCTTATCTGCATTATAAATTACGTCTATCTCTCCGTCAATAAAGCCGATACCTACGGCTTTTACACCGAGAAGCACACCCTTGTACTGTCCGCATTCGAGGTACTCTGCACACATTTCTCTGAACAGCTCAAAGGCATGGTCTTTGTCTGTGCTTTCCTCGTCGGATATATCTACGGTGAAGATGTTTTCCTCGCAGGACCATATCTCATCGCAAGCCCAGTTGCCCTCACTGTCGTCGGGGTCAAATTCACCTGCGGCTACAAGCTGTATGCTGTAGAGGTGTTCCTCGGCTGATTCCTCGTAGAGATTGAAGTTGAAAGCGGCGGTATTCTCGGGCATATCGTTATTTTCAAGAATATCGCTGAGCCATTTTTCAAATTCTTCGTATATTTCAATTTGTATCATACTATTTTCCTTTTTAATTACACATTGATTCCGAATTAGTTAATAGCGCCTACCTTGCACTGTTCCTGACAGATTCCGCAGCCTACGCACTGAGTATGGTCGATAACTGCCTTGCCGTCACGCATAGAAATTGCAGGACATCCCAGCTTCATGCACATCTTACAGCCTACGCACTTGTCTGTAGTTACCTTAACAGGCGGATTGTGCTTGACGTATTTGAGAAGTGCACATGGGCGGCGGGAAATAATAACAGAAGCCTCGTCAGCGGCAAGCTCCTCCTTGATAGCCTTTTCGGTCTCAGCAAGGTGGTAGGGGTCAACTACTCTTACACGCTTGATACCGATAGCCCTGCACAGTTCTTCAAGGTTTACGGCAGCAGCAGGGTCGCCCTTTAAGTTTTTGCCTGTTGTGGGGTTCTGCTGGTGACCTGTCATGCCTGTGATGGAGTTGTCAAGGATGATAACTGTTGAATTTGAGTTATTGTAAGCTATATTAACAAGACCTGTCATACCGCTGTGCATGAATGTGGAGTCACCGATAACAGCAACGGTCTTGTGCTCTGTCTCCGAACCTCTTGCCTTGTTGAAGCCGTGAAGTCCCGAAATGGAAGCGCCCATACAGATAGTTGTATCAACAGCAAACAGCGGAGCAACTGCACCGAGAGTGTAGCAGCCGATATCGCCTGATACGGTTATCTTGTTTTTGCTGAGGCAGTAGAACAGTCCACGGTGAGGACATCCCGGGCACATAACAGGGGGACGCATAGGGATATTCTCGTCAAGGCAGATACAGTCCTTTTTCTCGCCCAGCAGCTTTTCTGCAATTACGGACTGCGGAAGCTCGCCTATGTAGCCGAATATTTCCTTGCCCTGCACGTTGTTCACGCCGATATTGCGGCAGTGCTCCTCGATAATGCCGTCAAGCTCCTCGATAACGTATACCTTCTCATACTTTGCTGCGAAGTCCTGAATCAGCTTCACAGGGAGAGGGTTGACCATACCCAGCTTGAGAACGGATGCCTTGTCTCCGAGGGCTTCCTTTACGTACTGATAAGCCGCACCGTTGGTGATAACGCCAAACTCAGCCTTGTCGGATATCTCCACACGGTTGAGGGAGGTAGTCTCTGCGAATTCGATGAGCTTCTTTGTACGTTCCTCAACGAATACGTGACGTCCCTTTGCGTAAGCAGGCATCATAACGAACTTCTGTGGATTCTTCTCATAGGGCTTTAATTCAAGCTCCTGTCTGTCTTCTATGTCAACTATGCTCTGGGAATGAGCAACTCTTGTGGACATTCTAACGATGAAAGGAGCGTCGAACTGCTCCGAAAGCTCAAAGGCGGTCCTGACAAATTCCTTGCACTCGCCCGAATCGGAAGGCTCTAACATAGGAACCTTTGAAGCAATAGCGTGGTGACGGCTGTCCTGCTCGTTCTGGGATGAATGCATACCCTGATCGTCGGCAACAGCAATTACCATACCGCCGTTAACGCCTGTATAAGCGGCTGTATAAAGCGGATCGGCAGCAACGTTGAGACCAACGTGCTTCATACCGCAGAAGCTCCTTGCGCCTGCAATGGAAGCGCCGAGGGCAGTCTCCATAGCCACCTTCTCATTGGGTGCCCATTCTGCGTAGACCTCGTCGTACTTAGCCACTTCTTCGGTTATCTCCGTTGAGGGAGTGCCTGGGTAGCTGGATACGACACGGCATCCTGCTTCGTATAAGCCTCTTGCAAAGGCTTCGTTTCCTAACATTAACTTCTTCATTATTTTATGTCCTTTCTTGGATTATGATAAGCCGCTGAGCGAGCGGCGGCGCATTCACGAGTCGGCGCAAGCGCCTTACTTTTTATTGAAGCGCAGATCTGCTTTCGCTCGGTGGCACAGTTTGTATAATTGATCTGTCAGCTAAATTATTTTAACCGTGTATTTCCATAAAGCCCTCAACAGTGCTTTGGAACAGTTTCTCAGTAAAATTAAGGCGCATGATCTGCTGTCCCTGCACGGCGAAATAAGCGGTTGTTTTGTCTGTAATGACCTTGAACAGCGCTTCTATGCCGTGATCCTCTATCTGAAACACATAGCCGAAATGAACCTTTGTATATGCCAGTTCTTCATAGTCCTCGCCCTTGTTCATCATATTCAGCGCAGCATTGGCAATGCCTTCCTTTAATTTTTTATCACTGATAGCGTTTATTTCTTTTGGCTTAGCGCTTTCGTTGTTATTTTTAAATAAAGACATAGGATACCTCCATAATTCAGCCGGCGCTTATATCAAATTCTCAATTCAGATTTGAGCCACTCCGCCACACCGTCCTTGTCGTTACTGCCGATAACATAGTCGGCGGCGGCTTTTACCTCGTCACGGGCGTTGCCTACTGCGACCTTTATATCAGCCTGCTCGAACATGGGCAGGTCATTGAGGTTGTCACCGAACGCCACGACCTTGTCAAAGCCGTAATTCTCACGGATAAAGCGTATGCCGTTGGCTTTTGATGCCTTGTGGGAGAATATCTCCAGATACCACGCATCGTTGTAGACATCGAGGTAGAATGCAATATCCACTCCCGATATCTTCTCGATTTCCAGTTTTACGGGGAGCAGGTCCTCATAAGCGCCTGTGGTTGTAAAATATACCGTATTTTCGTCGGCACGGTCGGCAAGCCTGCACTGAACAAATGGCTTCTTGTACTCATGCTTCCGCACCTCCGCAAAGCTCTGCATGACCTTTGTGGTAAGCTCGGAGTAGTAGGAGATAAGCACTCCATCGTCAATGCGGTACATGAAGCAGTGAACTCCGTGTTTCTCGAATATCCGCAGTATTTCGGCAGAATCCGCAGGAGCGATGAACTCGTTTTTGACGTACCGTTCATTCCTGATATTGTAAATGCTCACACCGTTCATGAGGATGCATGGAACATTGATATTGACGGCTTGCGTTATGGGTAGAGCCGAATATATCGACCTCGCCGTAGCGAACGTGAAGTTCATGCCTTTGGCGATAAGGGAATTTATCGTGTCGGCGGTATATGCTGTTATCTTTGGCTCGGGATCGAGAAGTGTCCCGTCAAGGTCAGTAACGTATAAAGTTTTTATCAAATAGGCACCTCCGAACAACATACGGATAGAATATACGGATACAAGATACATTATATCATATTTTATATTAAAAGTGAAGAAGTATTTTATTAACAATAATAAATTTGTAAATTATAACGAATTTTTATGCTCTTACATAGTCATTTCGACAGACAGTCATGAATACAATAATAAAAAAAGAGGTGTTTTTATGAAAAAATTATTACTTACTTTAGCCGCATCCGCACTTCTTCTCGGTCGGTGCACACCTGCCGCAATGCCCGATATGACACCCGACACAAAGAAAACAGCCGTTTCCGCAGATGAGGAAAATGGCTATGTTCCGCTGAATTTTCAGTATCAGAAAGGCGTGTGGCTGCCGTACACGGAGTATGAGAGCCTTGTCAGGGGCAAGTCGGAAAAGGAGTTCAGACAGGCGGTAGGGGAGCGCTTCCGAAAGGCGGCTGACGAGGGGCTGAACACGGTATATCTTCACGTTCGCCCCGACGGTACGGCTTACTACAACTCGTCCCTTTTCCCGAAAAGTCCGCTCATAAACGGCGATTACGACCCGTTGCAGGTAATGCTCGAAGAAGCCCATTCTTTGGGACTTTCGGCTCATGCGTGGATAAATCCGCTGAGATTGCAGACGGCGGCGGAGATGGAGCGAGTGCCTGAC
>JAFVBU010000265.1 GCA_017479805.1 Ruminococcus sp. | reverse complement strand
CAGCTTGATATACTGTGCAATGTCCTTAACATCGCCTTCACCGAACTGGCTGTCGTAAAGTCTCTGAACGGTATCATAAATGTAGAGGCCTTCCTGAGCCTTTGTAGTTGACTTGATGCCCCATATAATCAACTTCTTACCGAGAGCCTCCGAAATAGCCTCTGCAAGCATAGTCTTGCCTGTACCCGGCTCACCCTTTATGAGAAGCGGTTTCTCGAGTGCGATCGCTACGTTTACAGCGTTCATCAGTTCTTCCGTAACAACGTAATTGTCACTGCCTTTGAAAACATTCATGTCTTTCATAACTACTATATCCTCTCCTAATTCAACTTTTGTGAGACTTAAATGCGCTGAAAGTATTATATCACAATCCTTGTCGGGTTGTGCGCAAGTTACATAGATTCTTTAAGTATTTCTATAACTTCTTCCCTGTCCAAAGTTTTGTATCCGCCCTCCAGAATGAAAGTTCCGTCAGCGATTCCTTCGAACATATCTTCTGTTACGCCAAGCTCCTCAAGGTGCATTACTACGCCGATCTCCTTCATCCATTTTTCAAGACACTTAAGGCCTTCAAGCGCCACTTCCTCATCGGGAAGCCCGTAAAGGTCAACGCCCCACACATTGCGTGCAAACTTCTGGAACTTAGGGACTCCGTAAGGAAGAATGTGCCTTTAATAAGCCATCGATACGGCTGCAAGCGTAATTCCGTGTGTCGCATCAGTAAATCCGACTACTGACTGTCCTATCATGTGCACCATCCAGTCTGTCGATTTACCCCTCGAAATGAGTGTATTAAGGGCCCAGGTAGCTGCCCACATCAGATTGGATCTGGCTTCATAATTCGTCGGATCCTTTGCCGCATCCCTGCCTGCCTTAATAACGGATCTCAGGAGTCCTTCTGCTATATAATCGCTGGTATTATCATCGAATCCCGAGAAATACTGCTCGCATATGTGGTTGAATATATCATATATACCGGCAACCATCTGATACTTCGGAACGGAAAGGGTGTACGCAGGATTCAGAATGGAGAACTTCGGGAATACTCTCTCGTCTGTAAAGACGTGACCTATTTTCAAATTGTGTTCAGGATCCGTTATAACTGCCCCGGCATTCATCTCAGACCCGGTTCCCACCATTGTCAGGACGCATCCTACAGGGATTACATCGCAGTCAGGCTGTTCCTGTTTCAGATAATATTTCTCCCAAGGGTCTTCGCCACAGTTTACGGATACGGCAACCGCCTTCGTGTAGTCACATACGGAGCCTCCTCCTACGGCGAGGAGCAGATCCGCGCCATGCTCCCTCGCTATAGCAACGCCTTCACGAAGCTTATTTGCTGTCGGATTTGACATTACGCCCGAAATTTCAGCCACAGCCTTATCTGTTTCCTCAAGCACACGAACGACTTCATCGTAGATTCCGTTTTTCTTAATGCTTCCACTGCCGTATACGAGGACTACTTTTTTACCGTATTTAGCCAGCTCTGTTCCAAGGCCCGAAATGGCGTCCTCGCCAAAATACAGTTTCGTAGGGTTATAATACGTGAAATTTCCTAACATTTATGCCTCCTAACCTCTTATCTTCTTGAGAAGTTCAAGCGCTTCAGCATAGCCTGCCGCGCATGTCTTGTCTCCCCTATCTATCCTTTCGCTGAATGCATCCACCATATCGGAAGCGATGTTTTCGATGGCCTCTTCCTCGAACATACCCCTGTTATACTTGATGGCTCTCAGCGCTGCTTCAGGGAAAGTCCAGATATTTGGCGCTTCACAAGCATCCAGGAAAGCTTTGTGATAACGCGTCCTTGAAAAATCAGCGTCATCCCCCGTCTCGCCTGCCCTGTAGGCATCACCGAGCATATAGGTAGCGAAGATATCTCCAAAAATGGCAGTCTTAATCCACATCTCGATGGCAATCTTCTTATCGGCCGCAACACCTCTTCCCAGATAGTAGCAGAAGCCAAGTCTTGCGAGTGCGTTCACGTTCCCAGAGTCTGCTGCCGCCGCAAAAAGCTGGGCTGCCTCATCATATCTGCAGTCCGCATATGCCTCAAGTCCTGCCTCAAAAT
>JAFVBU010000264.1 GCA_017479805.1 Ruminococcus sp. | reverse complement strand
TAAGTTGTGAGTAGTGAGTAGTAGGGGGCGATGCCCACATCGCCCCTTGACGAGCACGTAAAATAACATTTAACCGTGTGTAGGGGCGCCCTTTGGGCGTCCTCAGGCAAGCAATGCGAATCGTGGAATATGATGATTTTTGAGGGCTGCCAAAGGCAGCCCCTACATAACTAAGCACTAATACACTCATACACTAATAACTCACGGTAATATACAATGGGGATATTACATCAGGGCTTTTATTGCGGAATGTAGAATTAGTTTGTGAAAGCAATAACAATAAATAATTATCAATTATTTTTGCACTTATTGGGAGTGAGTTCTGGAAATATTTAATTTTTAGTGAATATTCAATATTTTTTGTTGACATTTGCGGTAATAAGTGGTAGAATATTAGTGAACAATACTTTGCTTGCGAGTTTCTGACCGCAAAAAATGGTCAGCTCATATTGGGCTGACCATTGTGCAATATTTGCTTTTAGTCGTTTATCTTGAACAGCTTCCTGAACTCCGTCGGTGTGCAGCCTTTTGCCTTTCGGAAGGCTCTGTTGAAGGTGGTGAGACTGGAAAAACCGCACTGCATAGCCACTTCCGTGATGGGCAGCGAGGAATCCGCCATGAGCCTTTCAGCCGCTTTTATGCGCTTGCTGTTGATGTACTGTATGTACGACATACCGTTGTATTCCTTGAATATCCTCGAAAAATGGTACTTGCTGTAGCCTGCGATGGAGGCGAGCTTTTCAAGGGGCAGCTCATACATATAGTTCTGGTTGATGTACTTGGTCACAAGCACGAATTTTCGGCTTTCGTCGGCATTTACCGAGCTTGCGGCACTGTTCTCCTCCGACTTCGTTATCTGGAATTCACGCACCGCCGTCAGCATCGTCAGAAGATACATATATATGCGTACATCGGTCATGGACGCTTTTGAATAATACTCGGTGTATATATCAAGTATATTTTTCCTCGCCAGCACATAAAGCTCCTTGTTCAGCGTCGGTGTGATGTGCACGGCTGACGAGAAAACGGGGAGTATGGATTCAAGTGAAGGAACATCGCTTATTACCGAGTTGTCGCACTGGAATATTATCCTCCGCCCGTCCTGTGCAGGCATTGAATGAAGCTCCCCGGGGGGGATTATGATTATCTCCTTTTCGTTGAGGTGATAGTCGATACCGCCCGATGTTACGGTAAATCCGTTGTGCAGGGGAATGATTATCTCCACGGCATTGTGCCAGTGTGTGGGGTACTGCTCCACCTCGTCATTATCGTACAGCATTACGAAGCGCTGATTCTCGTATTCCACCGTTTCGTACACTCCCGAAAGATTCTTTATCATATGTTGTGACCTCCTGACCATTTATTGTGATTGCGAATATGCTCAAATTTAGACAAAACGTTAACGATCCGCCAATATCGGCGAATTGTTTTGGTTCTTTTAATGGTATTATACAACAAAAAGATAATATTTGTAAAGAGAGTTTGAAAAAATTGTGAAAGATTAGCAATTCTTGATTGATTGGTCGCAATAAATGAGTAGTATAATTTGCGGATAAGCATTATAATTAATACCAGAGAAAGACAAAAGCGGTGTGTATTGCTGCTTTGACGGGGGTAAAGGAAATGGAAGTAAAATTCACAGAGATGGAATACAAGAACTACGGCAACTGCGTTTGCCTCGATAACGGTACTATTAAAGTGATAGCTACCGCCGATGTGGGACCGAGGATAGTTTTCTTCGGCTTCTCAAAGGGACAGAATATACTGTTCGAGGACACAGACCGCAATTTCTATGAGATCAACAAGGGCTACGGCGTGTGGTACGCTTACGGCGGACACCGCATCTGGTGCGCTCCCGAGACCATCCCTGAGACTTATCTTCCCGATAATTCCAGAGTTGATGTACAGTTCGATACGAACAGGGTCATACTCACGCCCGAAAAAACATCCTTCGGCAAACAGTTCAGCCTTATCATTACTATGGAGGGCGAGAGCACGGTATATGTGGAAAACCGCATCACCAACTGCTCGAACAAGCCCGTTGAATTCGCTCCCTGGTCCGTTACAGGACTTGCCGCAGGCGGTACTGAGATAATCCCTCTGTGTACCGACAATAACGGCTTTCTCCCCAACAGGACCATGTCCCTCTGGAGCTATTCCGACGTAAAGGATGAGAGATTCACTCTCGCTGATAAATACGCTCTGCTCAGACACGACGCCTCGGCTAAGACGGCTTTCAAGGTCGGCTTCAACGTCACAGGCGGTCAGGTGATATATGTCAACGGAAGCCAGATATTCAGAAAGACCTTTGAGGAGTACAAAAACACCTCCTATCCTGATTTCTGCTGCAACTTCGAGACATATACCAATAATCTGTTTCTTGAATGCGAGCTTCTCGGTGAAATGAGAAAGTACCAGCCCGGCGAGACAGCTTCCATAACTGAAAAATGGGAGCTCCGCAGCAGCGAATGGAACGCAGACAAGGTCATAAAGGAGTACATTTCCAATATTACAGCTTAACAATAAATCCACTAAGAAAGGAGAATGTGCTTGGAAAAATACAAGGACAAAAGTCTTTCGGCTCAGGAAAGAGCTGAGGATATCACTGACAGACTTACCCTTGAGGAACAAGCCTCTCAATTAAAATATGACGCACCTGCCGTTGACCGTGTAGGCATACAGGCATACAACTGGTGGAGCGAAGGCCTCCACGGTGTTGCAAGAGCAGGTACTGCCACAATGTTCCCGCAGGCTATCGGTCTGGCAGCTATGTTCGATGAGGACACTATGAAACAGGTCGGCAAGGTAATTGCCGATGAAGCAAGAGCCAAGTACAACGAATATTCCGCCCACGGTGACCATGACATTTATAAAGGTCTGTGTCTTTGGTCTCCCAATGTCAATATCTTCCGTGACCCACGATGGGGCAGAGGTCAGGAGACCTACGGCGAAGACCCGTACCTGACATCAAGGCTCGGCGTTGCGTTCACAGAGGGACTTCAGGGCGACAAGGATGTGCTGGAGATCGCTGCCTGTGCAAAGCATATGGCTGTACACAGCGGTCCCGAGGCTATAAGACACGGCTTCGATGCCATAGCTTCAAAAAAGGATCTGGAGGAGACCTATCTCCCTGCCTTTGAAGCACTGGTCAAGGAAGCAAAGGTGGAAAGCGTCATGGGCGCTTACAACCGTGTCAACGGCGAACCCTCATGCGCTAATACACTGTTTATGAGCAAGCTGAAAGAATGGGGCTTCGACGGCTACTTCGTTTCAGACTGCTGGGCAATACGTGATTTCCACACCAACCACGGTGTTACAAAGACCGCTCCTGAGTCCGCAGCTATGGCTCTCAAAGCAGGCTGCGACCTGAACTGCGGAAATACATATCTCCATATACTCAATGCCCTTAACGAGGGACTTATCACAGAGGAGGACATCAAAAAGGCTTGCATCCGTCTTATGAGAACGAGAGTGCGTCTGGGTATGTTCGACGATGTGACTGAGTTCGACAAGCTGGATTACAGCATCGTTTCGTGCAAAGAGCATAAGGATTTCGCACTCAAATGTTCCGAAAGATCAATGGTAATGCTGAAAAATAACGGCATACTCCCACTTGATCCTTCAAAGATAAAGACTATCGGTGTTATCGGTCCGAATGCCGACAGCCGTCCGGCACTGGAGGGCAACTACAACGGCAGGGCTGACAGGTACATCACTTTCCTTGAAGGCATACAGGACGCTTTCGATGGTAATGTTCTCTACTCCGAGGGCAGCCATCTTTACAAGGACAGATGTATGCAGCTCGGACTTGCCGATGACAGAATTGCCGAGGCTGAGATAGTCGCTGAACATTCCGATGTTGTTGTTCTCTGCGTTGGTCTTGATGCTACCATCGAGGGCGAGGAGGGCGACACAGGAAACGAGTTCTCCTCAGGCGACAAGAACGACCTGAGACTTCCCGAGTCCCAGAGAAAGCTGGTAAAGGCTGTTATGAGCAAGGGAAAGCCCGTTATCATCGTTGTGGCAGCAGGAAGCGCTATCAATACTGAGGCTGACTGCGACGCTCTCATACACGCATGGTATCCCGGTCAGTCAGGCGGTACTGCACTTGCTAACATCCTTTTCGGAAAGGTTTCACCCTCGGGCAAGCTCCCCGTTACATTCTACGATAACGCTGACAAGCTCCCCGATTTCTGCGACTACAGCATGAAAGGCAGGACTTACCGCTATACACAGGACAATATCCTCTATCCCTTCGGCTTCGGTCTTACCTATTCAAAGATAGTCTGCTCCGATCTGAGATTCGAGAACGGCAAGGCGTCCGTAACTGTCACGAATACAGGCGAATTCGACACCGAGGATGTGGTTCAGTTCTACATCAAGGGCGACGGCGAGGACTACGTTCCTTTCCACAGCTTATGCGGATTCAGGCGAATTTCTCTGAAAAAGGGCGAAAGCAGAAATGTTGAGATAAGCATTGCTGACAGAGCCTTTGAAGCCGTTGACGATAACGGCAGCAGAAGCCGCTCCGCAAAGAGCTTCACACTTTACGCAGGTACATCACAGCCCGATCCACTGAGCGAGAAGCTCACGGGCACAGGCTGTTTGTCCATCATTATATAATATTTCCGGAGGTAATTCAAACATGGAATTTTTCAAGAACATAAGCAAGATCCCTTACGAGGGCAAGGACAGCACAAATCCTCTCGCATTCAAGTACTACAACCCCGATGAGCTCATCGACGGCAAGAAGATGCGTGATCACCTGAAATTTGCTCTCTCATGGTGGCATACAATGGGCGGCGACGGTACAGATATGTTCGGTGTCGGTACTGCTGACAAGACATGGGGCGAGAGCGACCCTGCTGCAAGAGCTAAGGCTAAAGTAGACGCTGCTTTCGAGATCATGCAGAAGCTCAGCATCGATTACTTCTGCTTCCACGACCGTGATCTTTCTCCTGAGTACGGCTCACTGAAAGACACAAACGCTCAGCTCGACATAGTTACCGACTACATCAAGGCTAAGCAGGCTGAAACAGGTCTCAAGTGCCTCTGGGGTACAGCTAAGTGCTTCGATCACCCAAGATTCATGCATGGCGCAGGTACTTCTCCATCCGCAGACGTTTTCGCATTCTCAGCAGCTCAGATCAAGAAGGCTTTAGAGTCCACAGTAAAGCTGGGCGGCTCAGGCTACGTATTCTGGGGCGGCCGTGAGGGTTATGAGACTCTCCTCAACACAACTATGGGTCTTGAACTTGACAATATGGCTCGTCTTATGAAGATGGCTGTAGCCTACGGCGACAAGATCGGCTTCAAAGGTGATTTCTACATCGAGCCGAAGCCGAAGGAGCCCACCAAGCATCAGTATGATTTTGACGCGGCGACCACCATCGCCTACATTACCAAGTATGGTCTTCAGGACCGTTTCAAGCTGAATCTGGAAGCAAACCACGCAACGCTGGCAGGCCATACCTTCCAGCATGAGATCCGTGTGGCACGGGTGAACGGTTTCTTTGGTTCCATCGACGCGAATCAGGGCGACCTGCTGCTTGGATGG
>JAFVBU010000263.1 GCA_017479805.1 Ruminococcus sp. | reverse complement strand
CTGCCCAGCCGCCGTAAACGCTGTCCTCGGGCAGCATCCAGATGGCAGGCCAGAGAGACTTGCCCGAATCGCACCTTGCACGTACCTCGATACGTCCTCCGCAGGTGGAGAATTTATGCTGAGTGCTCAGACGGGACGAGGTGTATTCGTAGCTTCCCTGCACCTCGTCGGTGTAGTTTTCCTTACGTGCGGCGATGGTCAGCACACCGTCGCTGACTGCGGCATTTTTGTCAGTGTAGAACTCCTGCTCATTGTTGCCCCAGCCGCCTGTGATGTAGTTTCCGTTTTCGTCCAGCTTCCAGTTGCCCAGCTCGTAAGACCATTTGGTCATATCCACTTCGTTTCCGTCAAATTCATCGCTCCACACAAGGCTGTAGCCGCTATCGGGAATTTCAACCTTTTTGCCGTGGAGAAAGCTGCTCAGACGTTCAAGCTCTGCCTTTGAAGCAGGCTTTTTTCTTGCGGCTATCATATCGAAAACGTCAACGATGCCGTCATTGTTGTAGTCCATCTCGATACTGCTGAAAGCGTCGGAACAGAAAGGCACGGCAGAAAGTGCAGTTCCGACTGCAAGAGCAGTTATAAGTTTTTTCTTAGTTTTCATGTTTTACTCCTCACAAATCATAATAACACAATTATAGCATAATATATTCAAAATTACAATCTTTTTCCAATGGTATTTTACTTTCAATGAAAAAGTGATATAATAGTAACAGAAACGGAGGAATAACAGTGAAAGCTAATAAAAAGGAAATGGATATGCTGAACGGTTCGCTTGCTGATAAGATACTTGTGTTCGCTCTGCCTCTGGCAGTTACAGGTATTTTACAGCAGCTTTTTAATGCGGCGGATATTGCCGTTGTAGGACGCTTCGTCGGCAAGAACGCAATGGCGGCGGTGGGCAGCAATTCCCCCATAATCGCCCTTATCATCAACCTTTTCACAGGCATATCGGTGGGAGCAAACGTTGTAATAGCCAAGTTTATCGGTCAGAACAGACCTGACGGCGTAAAACGTGCAGTCCACACAGCCCTTACATTCGCCGTACTCAGCGGAACGGTCTTTGCCTGCATTTGTGAACTGCTGTCAAGATCGATACTCAGCCTTATGTCCATACCCGACAATGTTTTCGATATGGCGCTTCTGTATTTCCGTGTCTATATCGGCGGAATGCCCGTAATACTGCTTTACGACTTTGCGTCGGCGATTTTCCGAAGCCGTGGCAATACCCGGACACCGCTTATCTGCCTGCTTGTGTCGGGACTGATAAATGTGGTGCTGAACCTTTTCTTTGTCATCGTGCTGAAAATGACTGTCAACGGTGTTGCGCTGGCTACAGTTTCCGCAAACCTCATAAGCTCGGCACTTCTGATATACTTCCTGTCAAAGGACAACTCGGAGATACATTTCAGCTTCAGGGAACTGGGTATCGACAGGTACACCCTGAAAGAAATGGTCAGGATAGGACTTCCCGCAGGTGTGCAGGGAATGGTGTTCGCTCTGTCGAATATTATTATACAGTCCTCAATAAACAAGCTGGGCGAGGACGTTATGGCGGCTTCGTCAGCGGCTTTCAATATCGAGATATTCGCATACTACATAATCAACGCTTTCGGTCAGGCTTGCACAACTTTCGTCGGACAGAACCACGGTGCAAACAAGCCCGAAAGATGCCTGAAAGCTACACGTATCGCTTTTGGGCTTGATATGATATTCACCATCGCTCTTTCGGGACTGATACTCCTGCTCGGCAGTCCTCTGCTTCACATCTTCAACGACGACCCTGCCGTTATCGAAACGGGTCTGATACGTCTGAAATTCATTCTTCTTGCAGAGGGCGTGAACGTGGTCATTGAGATATGCTCGGGCTGTATGAGAGGCTACGGACGTTCAATGGTGCCTGCACTTATCTGCATGATAGGCATTTGCGGTGTGAGAATAACGTGGGTTTGGACGGTGTTCCGTGCACACAAAACCTTCCCCACTCTCCTGACAGCCTATCCGCTTAGCTGGTGCGTGACCGCAGCGGCTCTCGCTTTTTCCTATTTTTACATGAAAAACCGCAGTATGAAGGACTTCTTTGACGGCAAGGGCGATGTACTGCACAGATAACAGAGGTGAAAAAATATGACTAAAATTGACCTTATCACAGGGATTCTCGGCTCGGGAAAGACCACTTTCATAAAAAAATACGCCGCTCATCTAATTAACAAGGGTGAGCGTATCGCTATCCTTGAAAACGACTTCGGCGCTGTAAATGTCGATATGATGATATTGCAGGACCTGAAATGCGACAACTGCACTATCGAGATGATAATGGGCGGCGGCGACCATGACTGCCACAGACGCCGCTTCAAAACTCAGCTAATATCGCTGGGAATGCAGAATTACGACAGAGTTATTGTCGAGCCGTCAGGCATTTTCGATATGGACGAATTTTTCGATCTGCTGTACGAATCCCCCCTCGACAGGTGGTTCAGTATCGGAAGCGTCATCGGTATTGCCGACTCCGAAACCGACGATGTGCTCTCGGAGCAGATGGAGTACCTCCTTGCCAGCGAGTCCGCCTGCTGCGGCAAACTGGTGGTCAGCAAGCTGAAAAAGGACAGTGACAGAAAAGCGGCGGCGGAAAAGCTGCTCAGCCACATCAACCGTGAGCTTGAAAATATCCAATGCGACCGCCGACTTACCGAAAAGGATATGCTGACCGCCGACCTTGACGGGCTGGACTTTGATCTTCTCGAAAATTCGGGCTACAGAGCAGCTCGCTATGTCAAAAGGTTCAGCCCCGAGCAGATAAAAAGTTCAGTCCACTACTTCATGCATATCGCCATCCCCGAGGACAAGACCGAACAGGTGATTCGCAGTATCATGCAGGATACCGACTGCGGTCATATCTTCCGCATCAAAGGCTCGCTCCCGAAAAGCAACGGCAAATGGCTAAAAGTCAACGCCACAAAGGAGAAAACCGAGCTTTCCGAGGTCGAAAACGGTCAGCCCGTCCTCATCGTCATCGGCGACAATATGTCAAAAGAAAAAATAGACTCCCATCTCCAAAAATATAACACCGACACAGAATATGTGTCGATTTAAGGCAATACCGCACAAAGATTGTGCTGAAGATGCGCCGTCAGATTTTTTGTCAGATTGTATAGAAATTCCGCAGGCATACTGTCGTATGTCAAGGAATTTCTGTGCAAGATGACGGAAAATATGCAAGCAGATTCAGTACAAAGCCGTCAGGCGGGCTTTGTGCGGTGTTGCCTTAAAGGGACTTTTGCGGCAGTTATGATCTTATTGAGGGAAAGCTCTTGAAAAAGGTACTCACTAACAGCGACCCGTCCCTCTGTCAGCTGCGCTGATATCTCCACCTTTCCAAAGACTTTCTGTGTTAAAAATTTTTGCCCCTGATATGGCGCACCGTACAACTTCCAAATTCGGAAAAATTTGTATATGCCATATCAGGGGCAAAAAATTAATAATGAAAGTTTTGGGAAAGGGGGGGAACCTTTCCTCTGTTATCAATCCAAATGGAGACCTGTCATTACATACTTAAATTAACGCATTGCGTTTATCGGGAAGTGCCTTGTCAAGGAACTTGTAGTAGATGTGGATTTTCCTCGGTGTGTTGCGATTCTCAGGCACATCTTCAACTGTGATGTATTCCACAAGCTCAATGAGCATTTCACGGGTGAGGACTTCAAATCCTGCATATTTTTTCAGTCGGCGGATAAACTCGTCCACATCGCATTCGTCCTGATTGATCGTATCAAGGCGAGCCGTTACCGTATCAAGTTCCGTCTGCAAAGCCTTGTTTTCCTCCTGATACTTGTCAATCAGTTTCACGCACACTTCTTCGGGTACTTTGCCGAGAACCATATTCTCGTACACGCTTTGTGTCAGGGTATCCAGTTCGGAAATGCGTTTTTCGATCTCGCTCCTGCGTTTTTTATCGCTTGCTCCCTGCGAAGCTCGTATTCCCGTTTTCTTTGAAAGAAAGGCTTTTCGCGCTTTGTCTTCATCAACAATCAGTTGAAGTTTGGACTGGATATCCGCAATTACAAGAGATTCGAGAACCGCTTCACTTATAGTGTGTGTAGTACAGTTTTCTTTTCCGTAGTAGGCGTGTAATCCGCAGGTATAAGACACTCTCTGAGATTTGCCCTGACTTTTCATCATCTTTTTCTTCATCTTGTAGCCGCAGTCGGCACAATAAAGCAAACCGGAGAATGTTCCTGTGACACCCTGCTTATCGCTTTTACCTCTGCTGACTGAATGGCTATACTCCTGAACCTTATCCCACAATTCCATGAAGCCTACCTTCATGGTGCTGTAAACGGAGATCGGCACTTGCCACAGCTCTACGTTGGAATCCATCAGCACGTTTGCCGCGTTGACATCGTTGATCGTGTTAAACTCATAGCCACCGTCCGGGTACGCGCCGCCGCCAATCCAGATGACGGTGAAACGGGAGGCAATCTCTGCGCACTAGAG
>JAFVBU010000262.1 GCA_017479805.1 Ruminococcus sp. | reverse complement strand
TTTTCGACAGGCTGGGGCGTCCTTTTTGTTACAATGACAATTATGGTAAACGGCGGAATTTACAGTTAAACTAAAGGACTGCCAAAGGCAGCCCGTACTCAAGTAAATTTTATTGTGACCGTCGGGGCGATGTGGGCATCGACCCCTACAACGTTCTATCCATATTTGCAATATAAGGCACGGGCGCACAATGTGCGCCCCTACAATACTGCTTACTGATAACTAAGAACTGATACACTTATACACTCATACACTGATCTTAAAACTTAAATTTCTCTTTACATTATCCGAAAAATGCGCTATAATATAAATTGGAGTATTTCGGAATAAGGAGACAGATATGAAAAAAAGATCGGCTTTGTTTTTTGCTCTCGTCTGCTCGCTGTGTCTGTTCATGTTCGGATGCAGCCACGATATTGTCGATGACCCTGCTGACAAGTTCCGTGGCTACTGGGAATGTGTGAAGCTGCAAATGGACGGCGAAGTGTACGAGAATACCTATTTTGATGAGGATGCACAGCTTGAACTCCCTGTTTACAGCCTTTACGCCTTTGCCTTTGCTGACGACGGCTCGGGGTATCTGGCTGAACCCTTTTACAAGCTCTACTCCAATGAGGAGGTCAAGGAGGCTTTCACGTGGAAGGAAGAAAACGGCGGTATTACGGTGTACGGCAGCAACGACACTTCCATCCCTCTGGAATATACCGACGGGCAGCTCATAATGTCCATTGATGAGAATATGAAAATGTGGTTCAGCAAGGTGGACAAGCTGACAGAATTCGTTCCCGAGGATTGGACTAAGGAAAGGGAGGATGCAGGAAATGAATAAATTTATCGGCTTTGCGGCGGCTTCTCTGATGGCTCTCCTGTGTGTCACAGGCTGCGGAAGCGGCAAGGAAAACAACTCCTCCTCCGTTAAGGTGTCCGTGGAGGCTGTCAACAACAAGACCCTTGACGAGCTGCACCGTATGTATCAGGGCACTTGGGAGGTATCGGTGGTCTTTGTGGATAACCATGACGGCATAAAGTTCGATATCGACAGATATAAGTTCAACGAGGACGGCACAGGGCTTTTCATCCCTCAGAACTCAAAGCGTGAGGATGTGAGTTGGTCGGTCACTCCCGAGGGCGATCTTCAGGTGATATACAAGGATCAGGGAGATAAGACAGTTGAATTTGAGTACGTCGGCGGCAATCTGGTCAGCAGTGTAAAAGAGGACAGAGGTATCGTCGAGACACATCTTGCAAAGTCTGCTGATATAAACAGCAGTCCAGATACCAACAAGTAACAGGAGGATATATGAAGAAAACAGCGGCATTATTATTACTCTCGCTCATGTTCATCTTCTGCCTCGCAGGCTGCGGCGGCAGAGAAAAATATGCAGGTAAATGGGAAGCTGCGGAAATGAACGTGAACGGCACTACTGTAACTTCCCTCGGCGACGTTCCGCTCAATGTTATGATGAGATTTCAGCTCAACGAAAGCGGCAGCGCAGAGTGGGCTTCTCCCATATCTACCGTGAAAGACCCGTCAAGCGACGGTATCACCGCAAGCTGGAAGATAAAGGACGGAAAGATAATTCTTACAGTAAATATCAAGGAAGAAAAAAACGTCATAGAATTTGTTGATGAAAACGGCAGACTGGTGTATGAACAGAACGGTTCTAAGCTATATCTTGACAGAGTGGATGAGTTCTCGCCCGTTGACAGTCAGGCTATACTGGATTCGTTCAGCAGCATGGGGTCTGTATTTGGAGGATGAAATGAAGAAGATAACAGCAGCAATATGCCTCACAGCGGCTATGCTGACTTTCAGCGGCTGCTCTGACAAGAACAAGAATACACCCGATACTGTGGACACCACAACTGCGCCTGTTACCGAGGCTGCAACGGAAGCAGCAACAGAAGAAGCGACCGAGCCGCAGACAGTTCCACCACGTAAAAAGGTGGAAGAATCGGACTATTTCGGCAAGTGGATACCCACAAGGATAATCGTGGGCGAGGATGTCTACGAGGACGCTTACAAGGATATCGACTTAAAGTATCTCTATCAGCTTGAAATAAACGAGGACGGCACGGCTGTCATGGGGCACGCAGTTCCCGACTGTGAGAAAAACTCCTATAACTGGCTGTTTATCAGCGGTATGATAGAGATGAACGGCGACTCCGATACGGCAGTTTACGGAAGTATGCCCTATGAGGATCTCATCCTCACCGACGGCGAGGGCGTAAAGATATATATGGAGCATACCGACGAATTTGAGGAGCTTTCGGAAATAGGCTATGAAGCGGCACAGGATTACAACGGCGATATCGAGTTACCTGAGCTGAGTGTGGAAAAGGAAGAAATAAGCCCCTCGGAATACGTGGGCAAGTGGGAATGCAACTTCTACGAGATAGACGGAATGGTCTACCGTGGGGATATGTTCGATGTTCCGCTGAATGCTCTTTTCCGCATGGAGCTGACCACTGACGGCAAGGCGGCATTCATAGTGGGAAGCGGCGACGAGGACGCTGTTGTTACCGAGTATACATGGGAGCTTACAGCAAACGGCTGTGCGGTGCTCTGCGAGGACGGCGAGTCCGTCGGCATTATCCGCATAAAGAAGAACGAGCTTTACCTCGACGAGAGCAACTCCATCAGCCATTTCGCAAAGGTCGATAAATTCGAGGATTTCGACTGGGACGAGTTTGCTGCGGCTGAAAACGGACAGTGAGACTGTTTTAGTGTAAAAGTGTATTAGTGTATAAGTGATTAGTTATCAGGGTGTAGGGGCGGCGTTCCGCCGCCCGTTGATAACCGTGCAAATATGGATATAACATTGTAGGGGCTGCCTTTGGCAGCCCTTTAGTTTATCTGTAAATTCAGACTTTACCATAATTTGAATTGTAATAAAAAGGGCGCACTTACAATTTGTTTCATGTTAATTACAGCGTAAGGCGTGGAACGCCGAGGGCGGCGTTCCCTACATTGGATTCATGTTAATTTCATCGTAACAGTCGGGCGGATGATATCCGCCCCTACATCACCGCCCCATATTTACTAACGTCGTGCGAAAGCAGAGTAAAAGTCTCGTAGAGAGTAAGCGAGTTTACGAGCGAAGCGTGAGCGTGGTCGAGCTGACGCCAGCTCGTGACTTGACAACATATTAAAATAAATGTATAATTGATATAATGAACATAAAGGGGGGAAGATGAATGATCGCAGGGGTGTCTACAGCTTGTCTCTATCCTAAGCCGATAGAGGAAAGCCTTTATGATCTGGCGGTGAACGGCGTTTCCTGCGTGGAATTGTTCATCAACACTCACTCTGAACTGAAAAAAGGCTTCGCTCACGGTATGGCTGGTCTGCTGAAACGCTTCGATGTGAAATGCGCTTCGGTGCACCCCTTTACCAGCGAGATGGAGACTATGATGTTCTTCTCCTCCTATGAGCGGAGAATGAACGATATCCTTGAATATTACAAGCTCTATTTCCGCTTCATGAATATCGTCGGGGCGGATATACTGGTATTCCACGGCGGAAAACCGTCCTCGGCGCTGAACAGCGAGCTTTACTGCGAAAGGTACTCAAAGCTGTTCCGCCTCGGCAAAGAGTTCGGCGTGACTGTGGCGGTGGAGAATGTTTCAAGGTGCAAAAGCGCAAATTCGGCTTTTATAAAGGATATCGCAGGCAAGCTGGGGAATGAGTTTGCTTTCGTCCTCGATACAAAACAGGCAGTCCGTGCAGGTGAGAACCCCATGAACTTCCTCGATGCGGCAGGCGATAAGGTATCCCATGTTCATATAAGTGATTCGGGAGAAATGGGCGATTGTCTCCTCATAGGCAGGGGAAGATTCAATTTCAAGCAATTTTTCGGGAAGCTGGCAGGTCTGAATCCTGACTGTGCGGTGATACTCGAACTTTACAGAAGCGGCTGGGGCGGTATCAGCGACCTTGTGTCAAGCTACAATACCCTCGTCAGAATGACCGAGCCGTACAGCAGGGAGAAATAGGTATGAATTGTCCGTTTTGCAGTTTCAATGATTCAAAGGTTATCGACTCCAGACCCTCCGACGACAGGATACGCCGCCGCAGGGAGTGTATAAAATGCCACGGCAGGTTTACCACCTATGAGGTGATAGAGATGCCCCTGCTGATGGTGGAAAAGCGTGACGGCAGTTTCCAGCCGTTTGACAGGAACAAGCTGATAACAGGCATATTTTCGGCAATAAAGAAGCGTCCCGTAACCATAGATCAGGTCTCGGAAATAGCGGACTATGTTGAAAACTACTATGCCAATGCGCTGAAAACCATTGCCAAATCAAAGGAGATAGGCGAGCTGGTGCTGAACAAGCTCCGTGACCTCGACCCCATAGCCTACATCCGTTTCGCCTCGGTATACGAAGATTTCACCGACACAGCCAGCTTTGTGGCTAAGATCAGCGAGATCGAGTGATCAGTTATTAGAAAGTAGTAGGGGCGGATATCATCCGCCCTTCAATAAACGTGCAAATAACATGACCCCGATTGTAGGGGCGCTTTCCGAGCGCCCGTTGATCCTCATACAAATATGAATCGAACATCACTGCACAGCCATTCTAAGCGTTTCGCCGTCCTCGCTGTATATCATGGATGCGGCGGCTATGCCGTCACAGACTATCAGCTCCGCAAGCAGTCGGCGGTTTTCGGGAGAATAGTTCCTGACCTCGAACGAGTAGAGCTGACCGTTCCTGCCTGCGAAACGGCGCAGAGGAAGTCCCTGTTTGTCTTGTATTCGGGCATATTCCTCGTATTCCTCGGAGAATACCGCCGGGATGGTTATGTCCTTTACTCCCGTTTCGGCAGTCTCCCAGCCGTGGGATGCGAAATAGTCCATCCGCTCGCCCACAGTCGATGCAGGCACAAAGACCTCCTCGGGACTGTCCTCACGGCTTTGCAGGATGTGTGCGGTCACAACGGCTGACGTGATAAGAGCCGTACTTATTAATAATATAGGTATGATCTTCATAATTACTCCTTTATACTCGGCGCTACAGCAAAATATCCATAAATGCTTGTATAAATTCCAAATAACTGCGTCAAACTTTTTCACCATACGAAAGTATGCTTTCAAAAGTTTTCCTTGTTCTTTGAAATTTCTACGGCGCATTTCCTGTA
>JAFVBU010000261.1 GCA_017479805.1 Ruminococcus sp. | reverse complement strand
TTCGGGTCAATAATATTTCATTACAGCTCACGGGCGCTCGGAAAGCGCCCCTACACAAAAGACCACCCGAAAAAAGGGCGCACAATGTGCGCCCCCTACATTCTCAATTCTCAATTCCTTAACGCCTGCTGATAAAATCCTCAAATCCTCCGGCCTTGCCTGCGGAGGCTTTGGAGTAGTAAGTCAGTATCAGCGTTGCATCCCTGCCGTCCGCCATGCCGTCGCCGTCAACGTCGGAAGCAAGCAATACCGCCTTTTCGGGGACTATGCCAACGGACATATAAGCGTAATTGGTCAGCACCGCTGCCGCATCCCGGGCATCTATCATGCCGTCCCTGTTAGCGTCGCCCAAAGTGTACACGGGTATCGGCTCGGTGGTTGTAGTTGTTGTCGTGGTCGTTGTGGTTGTTGTAGTTGTGGTCACAGGCTTGCTGTCCACATGGATGTATCCGTCGGCATAATTCAGCCATTTTCCGCCGATATAGCTGTAATTCGGGTTTTGAGAGGAATAAATACCGAGCCTGAAAAGGTGAGCCTGCATTCTTCTGCCCTCATCGTCGTCGGCGATATTGGTGAAAAGGTCGCTTTTTCGCTCGTCGCTTCGGTAGGCGATATCAATGGGGTAAACATCGCCGTCCGCCGCATTTTCGGGGAGCGTGAATTCAAAGGAGACAAATTCTCCGCTCATGCCCATATCGCCGCTGCCGCTGGTCATTACGAAAGCGCCGTATTCCTTGATGTTCTCGGTGAAGAAGTTCAGCTCCTCAACAGCCTCTCCCGCTCTTGCAAACTTGCCGTTTCTCGCAGGAACAGGCGTCAAACGGTCGTCCCAGTAAACATGGAAGCCCGTGGAGCAGTAACGGTTGTCGAGGTTATTTCCGCTGAGCATTATGCGTACTGTCACGGTTTTTCCTCTCGCCTCGTCCCCGTTGTCCAGCACAACATTTTCCACAGTAAGCCTCGGGGCAAACTGTGAATAGCCCAAATCCGCAACGCTGCTTTCGTCGCCACGGTCGGGGAGGTGTTCCCAGTCGTTCAAGCCTGCATTTGCCGTAAAACCGCAGCAAGCCGCCGCTGTCAGCAGTGCGGTGACAGCAGCTGTAGGTTTTCTCATTCTCATCTTTTAACACTCTTTTCTCTATAGGTGATATATGTATCTGCAACTACATTTTACCATAATTGCATAAATTATTCAACACTGTTTTGTGTATAGCGCTGTGCAAAAATTGTTTTTTTCTGATTTATACAATAAAGCTGACCAATTCTTGTTGATTTTTACAGATACAATATTTTAAACCCATATTGACATTATATAGCGCTATTTGCTATAATTAAACTACATAGATACACATTTATATTGACAGTATATGTTTGGAGGTAAGTTATGGATTACAGAGAATGGTGGAGAGAATTCGACGATATCGACTGGCGGAGCGGTGAGCCGAATTTCATCACAAACGACGATCACGCCATGATCGAGGTGCGCTACACGGATGGGCTGTCCATCGATGTGGGCAGAGAAAACAGCGGTATATATGCAATTACCGTCACCGACGGCGAGTCGAAAGAGGTACTGTGCACGGTGAATATCGCCGACCGTGAAAAGCTCCACGACAAGTTGCAGGAGATAGTCGAGCGTTTCCGTGAGAGAGCAGAGGAGATCGAGCCTGAGCCTGACGAGAACGAGCGCCGTGCCGCCGAGCTGGTAGGGAAGTACGGCTTGAATTTCAGCGATATACCGAAGGATGAGATAGTTTCGCTTCTCAGTGCGGAGCTGAAAGCACCTGTTGCAGGAAGTGCCGAGTACATCAGGCTTCTCTGCGCTTACCTTTTCTGCATAGGCGGCAAAGAGGATGCGGAGCTGATAAAAAAGGCGAAGTACAGCGGAAATATGGACACAGGCGCTATGATAGACAGCGAGTGGATAACCAGTCTCGAAAACGGCGGACAGCCCGACGAGTACACCCGTTCCCGTGAGGAGCTAATCGCCGATATCATCACATATTACGTGGATTTCGAGGACAGGACTTGATGTAAGGTACAGGTAGGGGCGGATATCATTCGCCCGAGAAATAAAGGCAACCCATTATGATGGAGAAGGAAATATATATGAAAAATTTTATCAGACTTACTGACTTAACAAAAGACGACATATTCAATATCTTTGCCATTGCCGATGACGTAAAAAGCGGCAAATACAGCGATTTTCTCAAGGGTAAGACCATTGTGATGTTCTTCCCCGATTCAAGCATACGCACACGCATTACCTTTGAAAAGGGCGTTTATCTTCTCGGCGGTCAGACTGTCATGTTTCCGCCTGCAACCCTCGACAAAAAGGAGGAGCTTTGCGATGTTTGCGGCTATCTGAACAACTGGGCGGATGCGGTGATAGTGCGCCACAGCGATATCCACAAGCTGGAGAAAATGGCTGATCTTTCGGAATTTCCCGTGATAAATGCCCTCACCGACGAGAACCACCCCTGCGAGATAATCTCCGACCTGTACGCTCTCTCAAAGATACGCACAGACTTCACAAAGGACAAGTACCTTTTCTGCGGAAAACGTGGAAATATCGGCAATACATGGAAGTCGGCGGCTGACGTTCTGGGGCTTGACCTTGCACAGTGCTGCTGTGAAGCCTGCGAGATAGACGGCGTCCCTGTTTTCTACGACATCGACGAGGCTATAATCGGCAGAGATGTGGTCTGCACGGACACTCTCCCTGCCTATATCGTGGACGAATTCGACGAGTGCCGTGTGACGAAAGCCGCAATGGACAAAGCCAACAAGGGCGCTGTGCTGAACCCCTGTCCGCCGTTTTTCCGTGGGGAGGAGGTCTCGGCTGACGTTATCGACTCCGAGTATTTCGTGGGCTACGGCTTCAAAAAGCACCTGCTCGAAGTTCAGCAGGCAATAATCATCTACTGCATGGACGGCGCAAAGGCATGATATTCCGCTATCCGTCGTACTGCGACAAATTCAGGTGCACCGCCGACAAATGCTCCGACAACTGCTGTATCGGCTGGGAGATCGATATCGACAGCGGCACACTTGCCTATTATCAGGGCATTTCGGGGACTTTCGGCAAGCGGCTCAAGGAGAATATAGCCGACGGCTGTTTCGTCCTCGACGAAAATGAGCGGTGTCCCTTTCTGAACAGCCGCAACCTCTGCGACATCTTCACCGAGCTGGGCGAGGAGCACCTTTGCAGGATATGCACCGATCATCCCCGATATTTCGAGTGGTTCGGCGATGTTAAGGAGGGCGGTGCAGGGCTTTGTTGTGAAGAAGCGGCACGGCTGATATTGTCAAATGATTTTGCCATAGCAGAAAAAACAGTCCCCGATGAGGACTGCGATGAATGTGATGAGGAGCTTTTCAGCTTTCTTGTGTCGGCACGTTCGGCTATAATAAGCCATTTACAGACCGACAGCTTCACTGAGGCTTTCTGCGGTATGCTTGATTTTGCGGAGGAATTGCAGTACCGTATCGACAACGGCGAATACTCACTTCCCGAATTCAGGCAGGTTACAGAGCCGAAAACTCCCGATATACAGGGGATTATCCGCTTTCTTGCCGAATTGGAGCCGATTGATGAGAACTGGAAGCCCTATGCGGAGAGGTGTGCGGCAATGGCTGATGAAGTCACGGGGGAAGTCCCCGAACACAAGCCCTATATGCGAAAACTGGCGATATACTTTATTTTCCGCTACTTCCTCAAAGGCACGTTCGACGGCGAGATACTTTCCCGAGTGAAGCTGGCGGCAGTGAGTGCGTGGGCGATCGGCTATTTCTGGCGGTGCGGACTTCACGAAAAGGGCGCTCTCACCTTTGAGGACATGGCGCAGACTGCAAAGAATTTCTCCAAAGAGGTGGAGTACAGCGAGGAGAACCTCGATACCCTTGCGGACGCTTTCTATGACGAAGAAATTTTCAGCACGGAACGGCTGACGGCGCTGTTTAAGAATTGAGAATGTAGAATGGAGAATTGAGAATTGCAAGCTCGCTTACTCTCTGCGAGACTTTTACTCTGCTTTCGCACACGGGGGAAATTTCGGGGCGGTGGTGTAGGGGCGCAAGCTGGCGTCAGCTTGACCACACTCACGCTTCGCTCGCAAGCTCGCTTACTCTCTGCGAGGCTTTTACTCTGCTTTCGCACACGGGAGAAATTTCGGGGCGGCGTTCCGCCGCCCGTTAGTTTGGATGATATCAGCGGCTTCATTCTGTAGGGACGACTATTGGTCGTCCTTGTTTTTATAGATAAAACTGAGGGCGAACACTGTTCGCCCCTACATTTTTAATTCTCAATTCAAGAATCCGCTTGCACGGAATTTTTCGCATAATAGGCGAGAATAGCCGAGGCGTCCTTGCCGTCTACGGTGCTGTCCTTGTTGAAATCGGCGGCTTGGCGCTGGGCGGCTGTGAACGTGCCTGCCTTGCCTGCGGAGAGCTTGGCGTACTCCGTCAGGGTGATGGTCGCATCCTTGCCGTCGATGATATTGTCCGAATTTACGTCGCCTGTCACCACTTTCCGCTCGCCCTCCTCAATGAAAAGCATATTCATGCTTGCGGCGTACCTCTGAGCCGCCGAGCCTATCGAGCCTTTGATGGTGAAATTGGGAATATTTTCAACAGAGTTACTGCGGATAACGAACTTCCGCCCCAGAGCGTCGGTGCCGATACTGTCCACAGACGGCGGTACAAGGACGTTTACGAGACTGTCACAGCTATAGAAAGCGTAGTCCTTGATTACGGTCACGGAGTCGGGGATGTGGACTATTTTCAGTGCGGTACAGCCGTGAAAACAGCTATCGGGGATGGTGGTCAGACCGCCTCCGAGGTGAACTGCGTCAAGGGCGGTACAGCTCAGAAAACAGGCATCACCTATGGATGTAACGGTGTCGGGGATATCGGCATTTGTCAGGGCGAGACAGCCTGCAAAGGCATAGTCGCCGATGGCCTTCATGCCGTAGGGTATCTCCACCGAGGAAAGCTCGGTCTTGCCGAAAAAGGCGAATTTACCGATAGAAACGGTGGTCGGAGCAATGACGGCGCTTCCGCTTCCTGCGTAGATGAGCAGGGAATCGTCCTTGTACAGCGAGCCGTTTTCGGAATGGTAAATTTTATTGTCGGCGCTGACGTCAATTTTCTGTAGCTTCGGGCAGGCAGAAAAAGCCTGTTCATCGATGGAAACAGTGCCCGAGCCGATGTGGACGCTTATGAGCTGAGAGCAGTTGCTGAAAGCCTTTTTGCCGATGGTCACAAGGCTGTCGGGGAGATTCACAAAGATAAGACCGTTGCTGTTTGTAAAGAAGCCCTCGGCAATGTCCGTGACGGGGAGACCGTCTATATTGCTCGGGATATCGAGGAAATCTCCTGCACCCGAAGCTCCTGTCAGGGTTATTCCGCCGTTATCGATGGTATAGCGGAACTGTACCTCCGACGTTTCTGCGGCACAGACAGCGGAGTTTTCCGCCGCAGGTGCTGAATGGAGCAGAATACCGCCGGCGGCAAGCAAAGCGATGGTTTTCTTCATTTACATCTCACCCTTTCTGTTTGTAAGGTAAAACAATGAGTTAAAATGATTGTATGGAACGCCGCCCTCGGCGTTCCATTGTTATTGTATCAGGAAAATTATCTCGTCGGTCAAGCCGATGAAAGTGGCGTTCCCAAATAGGATATCCTCACAATTATCGGCTTATGATTTTCCCGTTTATCATCACCATTTTCGGCTCGCTCATAAGGTCAAGGGGATTCACGCCCTTTTCGTACAATTGCAGATCTGCGTCCTTGCCCTCGGCAACTGTTCCCACAGTGTCGGATATTCCCAGTATTTCGGCAGGTACACAGGTCAGGGCTTTCAGTGCGCTGTCAAAGTCCATGCCGCCCTTTACTGCCGCCATTGCCGAAAGTGGAAGATACTGTATGGGTATGACCGTGTGGTCGGTGCAGATAGCCGTCTTTACGCCGTTTTCGATGAGCACCGAGGCATTTTTCAGCTCCAGCCCTTTCATTTCGGGCTTACAGCGGTCACATATGAGCGGACCGCATATCACGGGGACATTTTCCTCAGCGATGATATCCGCTACCTTGTAGCCCTCAGTGCCGTGGATAATGACGGGGTCGAGGTCGAATTCCTTAGCGATACGCATTGCCGTGCATATATCGTCCGCACGGTGACAGTGGAAAAATCCCTTTATCTTGCGGTCGAGCAGGGGCATGAGCGCTTCACATTTGATATCGTACTCAGGCGGCTCATAGTTCTCGCTGTCCTGATAGTAGCTGTCCATATCGTGCACATAGCGCTTGGCTTTGTACAGTCCCTCACGGATGAGAGCAGTCACCGCCATTCGTGTTATGGGAGTTTCCGCCCTGTCGTTGTAGACGTTCTTGGGATTTTCACCGAGGGCGAACTTTATTCCGCAGGTGCGTATGAGCATATCGTCGATACGTCTGCCGTCGGTCTTGACGGCGCATATCTCACCGCCGCAGGGATTGGCGCTTCCCGGGCTTGAAGCAACGGCAGTTATGCCACGCTTCCTTGCCTCCTCGAAACAGCGGTCGAAAGGGTTGATACCGTCGATAGCCCTCATCTGTGGAGTGAAAGGGTCGGTGGACTCGTTGCAGTCGTCGCCCTCAAAGTCCAGTCCGTCCTCGATAATTCCCAGATGGGTATGAGCATCGATAAATCCGGGGTAGACTGCTCCGCCCTCTGCGTTTATGCTGTCCTCGGGGATATTATCGGGCTCGCCCTGACAGACAGCGGTGATTTTGCCGTTTTCTGCGGAGATATAGCCTTTTGGGATAACTCCACGCTCATCCATAGTGAATATCTCTGCGTTGTATATAAGCATTTCCGCTCACTTTCTGACAGCCTGAGCTATCTTGTCAGCATTTTCAACGGGACTGCCGTCACATTCAACTCTCACGGTGGAGTGCTTCAGGTACACCTCACGGCGCTGGTCGTAGAGGGCTTTCAGCTCCTCCTTAGTGGAGCGCATAACTATCGGGCGGTTGGTATCGCCGCTGATACGCTCATAGCAGGTCTCAAAGGGCACATCGAGGAATACAACCTCTGCGCCGTTGTCTTTGGCAGCCTTTGCGGTATCGGGGTTGAGCATTGCTCCGCCGCCGCAAGCCGCAACGATGGTCTTTCCGCAGAGAGACTTCACTATCTCAGCCTCGGTCTGACGGAAGAAAGGCTCGCCCTTTTTCTCGAAAATATCGGGGATGGACATACCGAGAGTGCGGACGATAAGGTCATCCGTATCGGTGAAGCCGCTTCCCAGCTTCTTGGCAGCCAGCTTGCCTGCCGTAGTCTTTCCGCAGCCCATAAAGCCGCATAAAAATATGGTCATTGTTTTTATCCTTTCTTTGTGTTGAGTGTATAAGTGTATAAGCGTATGAGTGTATGAGTGATCAGTTTTTTAGGTATCGGGTGACACGGGGCGATGCAGGCATCGCCACTACTACTCACTACTCACTACTTACTACTTACTTATTCTGCGCTATTACGGCTTCTTCTACTGCCTTGATGATGGGGGCGATATCCTCGTTGGTGAACTGTCCGCCGTACCATATCTCGTGCGCCTTGACAGCCTGATATACCAGCATTGCTGCGCCGCCTACTGCGGTCTTGCCCATTGCTCTTGCCTTCTTCATGAGCAGAGTTTCGATGGGGTTATAGATAACGTCAAACACGCTTCCGCTGTTCTCTATGACCTTGTCGCTGACTGCACAGGCGTCCACCTTCGGGAACATTCCCACAGGCGTTGCGTTGATGAGCAGGTCGAACTTTCCGTCCAGCTCGGAGATATCAACTATTTTTACCGATGCGCCCTGACATTTTTCCATTATCTCAGCCATGAGTATCTGAGCGTTCTTCATATCCTGCGGTATTACGGCAAGGGTTATCTCGCCGCCGTGTCTTGCCACCTCAATGGCTATCATTCTGCCGACACCGCCGCAGCCCAGTACAGCGACCTTTCCGCTGATGGGAAGTCCCTCTGCGGAACGGAGAAAGCCGTCACAGTCGGTATTATAGCCGATAAGTCTGCCGCCATCGTTCTTTATGCAGTTTACTGAGTTATAGCGGAGTGCGCTTTCGCCCATTTCGTCCATAAGCGGTATAACTCCCTGTTTGTGGGGGATAGTTACGTTCATGCCGCCCAGTGTCAGGAAAAGCTCACGGCTCTCAGCCAGCTTTTCGGGGGCAATATCTATAAGCTCATATTCTGCGTCACGTCCGCTCAGTGCGAACAGCTTTTCGTGTATCAGCGGAGACATGGAATGTCCCAGCGGATGACCTGTCAATGCAAATTTATTCATTTTTATCGACTCCACGGTTTAGTTAATTCATAATGCATAATGCATAATTCATAGTTGTTAATTCGGAATTCCGAATTAACTACTTACTACTTTCTGACAACTGATTTCTGAGTTACTGAAAGAGTGCATCAAGGGTCTCAACATTTTCAACATTGAGGGCTGCTGCTTCTTTAAGTGTCTTTTTAACAAGTCCTGTCAGTGTGCGTCCGGGTCCGAATTCTACGAATGTCTCTGCTCCTGCTTCCTGCATTGCTGCAAGCTCTGAGGTGAAGCGGACGGGGGATACGATGTGCTTTGCAAGAAGTGATGCCATATCCGAGAAGTCTGTCAGCTCTCCGCCTGTTACGTTTGAATAATATCTGCACTGTGGTGCATTGAAAGTGATGGTCTTAGCTGTCTCATAGAACTTGTCTGCGGCTGGCTGCATGAGCTTTGAGTGGAATGCGCCTGCTACGTTGAGGGGGATAACTCTTGCCTTCATTTCCTTGAATATCTCGCTTACCTCAGCGATACCCTCGGGAGTTCCCGCAACAACGGTCTGGACAGGGGAGTTGTAGTTTACTGCGGTGACGTATTCCTTTGCCTTTCCGCAGACCTCCTCTACCTTTTCGGGCTCGATCTTCATGATGGCTGCCATAGCGCCCTTTGCGGACTGTGTAGCCTCCTCCATTGCCTCTGCTCTTGCCTTGATAAGGCGGAAAGCGTCCTCAAGGGTTATCATTCCCGAAGCGTACATAGCCGCATATTCGCCGAGGGAATGACCTGCAACGCCGTCAAATGTGAAGCCCTTGCTTTTTGCGGCTTCAAGGCAGATTATGGAGGTAGCCATGATTGCAGGCTGGGAATTCACTGTTCTGGACAGCTCATCGAGGGGAGCATTGAAGCATATTTCTTTCAGGTCGCTGCCGAGTATCTCTGAGCCTGTTTCGTATACGGAAAGCAGCTCGGGGAGACTTTCAGCAATATCTTTTCCCATGCCCTCATACTGAGAACCCTGTCCCGAAAATAGTGAAATTGTCATAATGTGTAACATCCTTTCTGTGCATTGTGCATGATATTATTATTTTTAAAGACCGTTATGGAATTTAATTATGCAAAGTGACGATGTTTTGTCTTTGCTTCGTCAAAGTGCTGAAATATCGTTGCAAAAATATCAAAAATGATTTATAATAAATGATGTGGGTCAGTTTGCACCCATACTTATAATATAACATATATTTTCGGATTTTTCAATAGATTTCTTTAATGCAGCTATATCAATTTTTTCAAGGATATTTGCAAAATATACAGGGAATGCCGTCCCACGGCGTTCTATTCCGAATTGCGGACAAAATGAGAAATAGGAGTTTTTTTGAATGGGAATCAACATACTTGGAATGGGCAGCTATGTCCCCGAACAGACGCTGACCAACGACGATTTTACCCGATTTGTGGAGACAAACGATGAGTGGATACGCACAAGGACGGGTATCACTGAGAGGCGCATGGCAGGCTGGGAGCCTACATGGTATATGGGCACTCAGGCTGCCCGTAAAGCTATTGAAGCCGCTAAAATAAACGCTGAGGATATCGGACTTGTCATATCCTGCACAGCTACTGCCGATTTCCATACCCCCAGTATGTCGAGCGTAATCCAGAACAACGTGGGCGCTGTCAATGCAGGTGCTTTCGACCTCAATGCATCCTGCACGGGCTTTGTGTACGCTCTTGACACTGCAAGGCGCTTCCTTGAAACTGACAGCAGCATGAAATATGTGTTGGTCGTGGCTAACGAAGCACTGTCACGCTTCCTTGATTTCACCGACAGAAGCTCGTGTATACTTTTCGGCGACGGCGCTGCTGCGGCTGTTGTGGAGAGGAGCGATAAGCTCTATTCCTCAGCCCTCGGCTCTGACGGAAGCGGTGCAGGCTATCTCTGTGCGAGAACTCTTGACGTTGCTCCCGAGGTGGCAGTAGAAAAGGATTTCGACGACCCGTTCCCGAAAATGCCTCAGCATAAGCTGTACCAGAACGGCAAGGAGGTATATAAGTTCGCTACGAACGCCCTGCCGAAGTCGTTCACCCTTGCCGCTGAGAAGATAGGCGTAACATCCGGGGAAATAGACTGGTTCGTGCCCCATCAGGCAAATGTCCGCATTATAGAGACAGCCGCAAAGAAGCTGGGAGTGCCGATGGATAAGTTCATCATCACCCTCGACCACTACGGCAACACCTCGTCGGTATCAATACCGCTGGCGCTGTGTGAGTCCATCGAAAAGGGTATCATCAAAAAAGGACAAAAGCTCGCCCTCATAGGCTTCGGCGCAGGACTGACCTACGGCGGCATTATCTTAGAGTATTAATTCATAATTCATAATGCATAATGCATAATTATCGCATGTTCCATGGAGGATCTAAATTGCCATGGCAATGATCACAATGAAAAACGTCCGC
>JAFVBU010000260.1 GCA_017479805.1 Ruminococcus sp. | reverse complement strand
TAGTAGTCTCTGTGGACTCCTGAGGAAGCTCGGCTGGCTTCTTGCCGCCTGTTATCTTGTCATACTCAGCTTTCAGAAGCTGGTCGGCTAACTTGTAAGTATCACGGTCATAGTGTCCGCCCGGAGTTGACCAGAGCACAGGGCAAAGTCCTCTGTCGTATGCGGATTTGCAGACGGATGACAGGAACTTTCTTACAGATTCAGCCTCCTTGCCCTTTGTGGGACAGCCGTACTCGCCGATAATTACAGGTATCCCCTTGTCGGCGTAGTTGGTCTTCATCATGTCCATCCAGCCGTCAAGCTCCTTGTAGTCGTCGTCAGTACCCCAAGTGGAGCGAGCCTTTGCCCAGCTTTCGTCCTTATCTTCGAGGATAGCGAAGCCTGCGGGAGTATAGTAGTGAACGGAGATAGCCATGCGGTTTGCAGGGTCATTTGGCATCTTGAACAGCGGATCGCACACACGGTCGATACCTGTGTTATAGCCTGATATGAGCAGATGTCTCTGATCGTTGTTTCCGCCTGAATTACGCACAACGTCAACGAATTTCTGGTTGATCTCGTTTACCAGTCCGTATGACTCAGCCTTGCCCTCTGTGCCGCCCCACGGATTCCAGAGAGTTTCCCAGCCAAGCTCCTCGTTCTGTGACTCAAACATAAGGTGGTCGCCGTAATCCTTGAAGTTATCGCTGATCTGCTCCCACATTACCTGAAAACGCTTCATACTCTCGTCCTTATTGTCGGGGAACTTGTTTACCCAGCCGTTGTCCCAGTGGATGTTGATGATAGCGTACATATTTGTTTCGAGGGTCCAGTCAACGATCTCGGTAACTCTTGCCATAAGCTCGGAGTCGATGGTGTACTTTCCGTCGTTTTCCATACGGTTCGACCAGGCTACGGGTATTCTCAGAACGCCGAAGCCCTCGTCAGCCATACCCTGTATCATTTCCTTTGTGACTACAGGACTGCCCCACGAAGTTTCGTAAGCCTGAACGCTGTTGTCGGAGTACTGAGCGATCCAGTCGCCGCAAGCCTCCATAGTGTTGCCGAGATTGATGCCGATGCCCATGTCCTTGACTATTTCAGCCGTGGTCATGTCACGCATAACACCCTTTGTCTGTGCGCTGGTCTCAGCGACACCTGCCATAGGCAATGCCATTGTCATTGCTGTAAGCATACCGATGATCTTTTTTGTTTTCATTTAATATTCCTCCAAAAATACCGACAGCTTCCAATCTGTCGTTTATGATTATAGTATAGCTCAAAAGAAAAGAGAATGTCAACCCAAAAAACGCAGATTGTGTCCACTTTTTGTAGAAATTCAAAATATGCATAAGTAATTCTCTATATATTTTTCTTATATCAACAGTTATTTTAGGTGCTGATTGACGGTAATTTTTGAGGTGTCAGATATCGGGCGGCGAACGCCGCCCCTACATTCTCAATTATTATTTCGGAAATTAAATATCGATAATTATTTCGTCGGTCAAGCCGAGAGAGGTGCTTGATAAACAGCCGTAAATCTGCGCTATGCTTGATTTACTATCTTTTAGGAGAGGCTCTGCCTCTCCCCGTACCCCTCTCCGCAAGGGAGATAACATCCCCCTTGCCCCCGGTCCATGCGGCTTCGCCGCTTTTTATATATTTTTACTTCTACATTAATAATTTCCACTATATTGACAATCAGCGAAAACAGTGCTATAATAGCAATTGACAGTTCGTTTGCGCCATCCTGTCGTTAAACAAAACCAGGGCAGTCCGCTATATATCAAGAATATAACTGCGCCTGCTTTTGTGACTGTACTTTCAACAGTGACGGCAGGCGCTTTTTTAGGAGGAAATATGTACTATTTGAAAACATCCGCCGCCTTTGACAGCGCTCATTTTCTGGCAGGCTACAACGGAAAATGCGCCAACATCCACGGTCACCGCTGGACTGTTGAGGTGAAGATAAAGGGCGAAGAATTACAGCAGAGCGGAGAAAAAAGAGGTATGCTCATAGATTTCGGCGACCTGAAAAAGGCTGTCCGTGCCATCGCTGACAGCTTTGACCATGCGCTGATTTACGAGAGCGGCAGTCTGAAAGCCGCTACCCTTGCGGCGCTGAATGACGAGGGATTCCGCCTTATTGAAGTCTCATTCCGCCCCACAGCAGAGAATTTTGCAAAGCATTTTTATGAATTGCTTCTAAAACAGGGCATATCTGCCGCTTCCGTAACGGTCTACGAAACTCCCGACAACTGTGCGGTCTATGAGGTGTGAGCTATGGGAAATTTCAGACTTGCCGAGCATTTCGTAAGTATCAACGGCGAGGGGCGCAACGCAGGTGCACTTGCCCTTTTTCTGCGGTTTACAGGCTGTGATCTGAGGTGCGACTGGTGTGATACCATGTGGGCGAATGAAAAGGACGCTCCCTACACACCTGCCACGGCTTCAAGCCTTGCGGATATCGCAAAAAAAGCCATTGAAGAATACGGCATCCGTTTTGTGACACTCACAGGCGGCGAACCGCTTTTGCAGGAGGATATTGCTGAGCTTTGCGGAAAGCTGGCGGCTCTCGGGCTGAATACCGAGATAGAGACAAACGGCTCTGCTCCCCTGAAGCCGTTCCTTGAAAAATGCCGTAAGATCGGCACAAGACCAGTTCTGACTATGGACTATAAGCTGCCGTCGAGCAAAATGGAAAAGCATATGTGCACCGAAAATTTTAAGTATCTGCAAGATTTCGATACGCTCAAATTCGTCTGTGCTTCCCGTACAGACCTTTTCCGTGCGGTGGAGGTCATAAATGAGTTCAAACCTAAGTGCAGGATATATTTAAGCCCTGTTTTCGGACGTATCGATCCTGCGGAGATGGTCGAATTCATGAAAGAGAATAAGCTCAGTGACGTCAGACTGCAATTGCAATTACACAAATTCATCTGGGATCCCGAAAAGAGAGGTGTCTGATATGGACAGAGAAAAAATTGAATTTCACATAAGAGGTCTGCTCGAAGCTATCGGCGAAGATCCCGACAGAGAGGGACTTGTGGAAACTCCCTCCCGTGTGGCAGGGATGATCGAGGAGGTGCTGGAGGGCACTCAGTATACCAACCACGACATTGCAAAAATGTTCGGCAAGACCTTTACTTCCGAGCACTCCGAGGCGGACGAAGCCGTTGTGATGAAGGATATCACCGTTTTCAGCTACTGCGAGCACCATCTTGCGCTGATGTACGATATGACGGTCAATGTGGGCTATATCCCCCGTGGCAGGGTGCTCGGTCTCAGCAAGATAGCGAGAATATGCGATATGGCGTCAAAGCGTCTGCAATTGCAGGAGCGTCTTGGACGGGATATCGCCGAGATAATCTCCGAAGCCGCAGGAACTCCCGATGTGGGCGTAAGGATAGTCGGCTCTCATAGCTGTATGACCGCACGTGGCATAAGAAACGCCTCATCACGCACCGAAACAAGAACATACACAGGAGCATTCAAGTCACGCAAGGACTTGCAGAAGCTCCTTGACTGAAAGGATAAATTATGAAAGCACTGGTACTTTTCAGCGGCGGTCTGGACAGCTCCACCTGTCTTGCACTTGCCGTTCAGAAATACGGGGCAGAAAATGTCATTGCCCTGTCGATTTACTACGGACAAAAGCACAATAAGGAGATACAGGCGGCAGAAAAGCTGGTGAAGCATTACGGTGTTGCTTGGAAAACTCTCG
>JAFVBU010000259.1 GCA_017479805.1 Ruminococcus sp. | reverse complement strand
TGCCTGATGATCATGGCGATGTATCGCTTGATGATTTCTGATGATGAATTACATACACCACTATACATCCCCACTCGGCAGAATAACTCTTGCCGGCAACGGCGAAGCACTCACGGGCTTATGGTTCGATGGACAGAAATACTTTCCCCATAAGCTCATATCGGAAAGCACCGAAGCAGAGCTGCCCATATTCACACAGACTATCAAATGGCTCGACAAATATTTCAGCGGAATAGAGCCCGGCTTCACTCCACCTATAAGTCTACAAACAACTCCGTTCCGAAAAGCAGTATGCGACATCATGCTGACCATACCTTACGGACAGACAATGACCTACGGCGAGATTTCCCGTATCCTTGCAGAACAAAATGGCACCCCACGTATGTCAGCGCAGGCGGTGGGCGGTGCTGTGGGACATAATCCGATCTCGATAATAATACCCTGTCACAGAGTAATCGGAGCAGATGGCAGTCTGACTGGTTATGCAGGAGGACTGGGTAAGAAAATAGCTCTTCTGAAACTGGAAAGAGCATTATAAAGCTATAACCAAGCATCAGGCATTCAAACGCTTGATGCTTTTTTCATTTTTCCTGTCGGAAAGGAAGGTTAAAATGACAGACAAGATAACAGCGTTGTATTGTCGTCTTTCGCAGGACGATATGTTACAGGGTGAGAGTAATAGTATCACCAACCAGAAAGCGATCCTCAAAAAGTATGCGGAGGATAACGGTTTTATGAGCATATCACTGAACTTATGCCTGAGATCATGCATGAGCTTATTGAGAAGATCGTTGTTTATGCTCCCGATAAGAACGTTGGGCATCGTACTCAGCAGATCGAGATACACTTCCGCTTTGATGTTGCTGTCGCTACAGCTATTGCAGACAGCAAAGAATACGACAAAAAGAAAAAGGCTGCGTAACTGCGATGTTACGCAACCTTATCTTCAAATTACATAAACTGCTTTATGTGCGCCCTTATATTTTGTATCATTAAACCATACCCGAATTTACTTCCGTCGTGCGAAAGCAGACTCCCCTTTTTGCAGAGACTGAACGAGCTTGCGAGTGGGAGCGTGGGTGTGGTTGCCCGAATGTGAGACAGGATGCTGTCTGAACATGAGGGTATGTCGGCATAGGATGTAAAGCCGACTGAGCTGACGTCAGCTCGTTACTTCTGCTCCTTGAGGAGGTCTCTGATCTCTGTGAGAAGAACTTCTTCCTTTGAAGGCTCAGCAGGCTTCTCCTCTTCCTTCTTCTTGCCGATGGACATTGCCTTGTTTACTGCTTTCAGAAGGCAGAACAGGATAAGTGCGATGATGAGGAAATTAAGTACTGCGGAAAGGAATGCGCCGTAATTGAAGTCTACACCGCTGATGGTGAACTTACCGCCGACAAGCTGCATAACGCCGTTTTCGTCCTTTTCAGCGCCGCCTGTGATAACTGCGATAAGGGGATTGATGAAATTATCTGTGAGTGCGCTTACGATATTTCCGAAAGCAGCACCGATGATAACACCGATAGCCATATCCATTACGTTGCCCTTGAGCGCAAATGCCTTGAATTCCTCTAAAAACTTCTTCATTGTAACCTACTCCTTAACATTTTCAAAAATTTACTGCGTCTGATCTTTCTTTTTTGGATCATCCTCATAAACGGGTCATCCCTGTGAATACAGATCCTGTAATTCGGGAAGTGCAGGGATCTCTACCGTTTCCGTCCTCACTGTCTTTTTTGCCTTCATATCCTCGGGCAGCTCTATCTCGTCGATAAGATCGTTATAGGTCTTTTTCTTTGAGGGGAGAGCCTCGACAGCTTGGCTTGCCTGTGCCATTATAGCCTGCTTATGCTGTGGAACGTATGATTCAAGCTGGTCTGCATTGGCTTCTCCTGCCTGTCCCATTATGTTCCATTTTGGGCTATCCTGTTTTTTTACAAGAGAATCGGCACTTACCTCTCCTGTAACTCTCATTCTGTCCTGTGTTTTCTTGTGTTGGTTGAATTCAAGCCGGCTTGCGTCTGCCATATCTGTGCCACGCATATACATACGATTGAACTTATCCGAGTCGTTGCGTCTTAGCTGAGAAGCATCGGCTACAGGGAGGTCTCCCATATAGTCATTGCGCTTTTTCTCGAACCTTTTAAGACGGTCCATAGTGTTTCCCGCCCCGCCGTGAACATCGTCCATATCTCCGCTGTGCTTGCCGAAGAAGTCGTCCTCCTTCGTTTCCTTATGCTTTGTAGCCTTTCCGCCGTCGAAAAATTCCCAGAAATCGTCGGGAACATCCACACGCTTCTCCTCCTGCGGCTCAGGTTCGGGCTGGGGAGGCGGTTCGGGGGTCAGGGGCATGGGCATACTCTGCATATAGCTGTTCTGCGGTGCAGTTGGAATGTTCTGCATAGCAGGCATATTCTGCTGATAAGCCATCGGCATACCGTTCTGTTCTGCGCCCATAACGGGGGGCTGATACATGACGGGCTGACCGTACACAGGCATACCGTTCTGGTCATAGCCGATGATCTGCGGCTGCTGGTACATCACAGGCTGACCGTAGACGGGCATACCGTTCTGGTCATAGCCGAGGAACTGCGGCTGCTGATACATCACAGGCTGACCGTATATAGGCATACCGTTTGGGTCGCAGCCGATGATCTGAGGCTGGGGGTGCATTTGCTGGTTGGGCATACCGTTCATCTGAGGCATACCGTTCAGCGGCTGCACAGCCTGCTGCGGATAGGGCGGCGGCATCTGTCCCTGCATATTCTGCTGAAACGGCGGTTCGTACATATTTGCTGTGCCGTTATGCATAGGCTGCTGAGGTGGTGAAGGGTGACGAGCCTGTTCGGGGAGAGACACTCTGTCTGCGTTTAGTTTCGGGATAAAAGGTTCATCAAAGTCTCTGCTGTCAAAATCTGACTCACTTGCATTGAGTTCATCTGCTGTAAAAAGCCCTGTTGGAGCGTTACGGACGGGGGGACGTTCGCTGACGGTAAAGGTGCTGCTGCTCATAGTGAAGCTGTCAGAAGCTGCTTCACCCTCTGAATAGTAGCCGCTCATACCGACCTGTTCCATATTCAGCTCCTCGGGCTTTGCCAGATTGGTGCCGCATTTAACACAAAACTTGAATCCAGACTGATTTTCGGTTCCGCAATGTGTGCATTTCATAGAAAATCACTCCTTAAAAAACTGTGCATACAATATCCATAAATGCTTGTATGGAGCTTGTGTTCATAAATTCCAAATAACTGCGTCAAACCTTTTCACCATACAAAAGTATGCTTTCAAAAGTTTTCCTTGTTCCTTGAAATTTCTACGGCGCATTTTCTGTATATTTTGCTATAGCGCCGAGTATGATCCTTTATCCGCAGATATCCACGGGATAAGGGGAGCTCTGCGAAAGACAGGCAGCATGATGATGCACATAGGTGAAATACAGGCCGCCTCTAAAAAACTCAGCCTTTCAGCGTACTGAATGGGGACGGCATAAGATTTTTAGAGATGACCTGCACAACCGCAGGGCAATGAGAGAGCGGTGCAGTCAAAATAGCTGTAATATGCTATTTTCTCACTATAATCATTATATCATTTCCCGACCGGATTTTCAAGTGTTTTCGCAAAGATTGTGCAATACGGTGCTATTTATAATAGGTAATTTGTATATATTTAACGGCATAATCAATATTGATTTCATATATGCATAAATATACACAAAAAAGGCGAAAGATAGTGTCGGTTTTTGCATATCCAATACCCTGCAAAGTCACGAAAAATCGCACAAATATTCTGCTTTGACAGACGGTTTTTTACTGCACCTGTACAAATCTGCGCTGATATTAGTGAAATTTCGTCGGGTTTGTGGTATAATAACTTATAGTGTGCATTTTTGCAGATAACAGCCGCTCGTAACGGCAGAATGGAAGGTTTCTTTTATGGCTAAGAACGTCAGCAAAGCTAAGAGCTACAGAAAAGGCAAAGTCTTTTTTGAACTTATACTCAGTCTCGCCATCGCAGGCACCTGCGGCTACTTCATAAAGGGCGCTGTGGATAAGTCAAAGCTGGTAGAACCATCGAATTTTATAGATAATACCGATCTTGAGGAGGCTAAGCTGGAAGCAGACAAAGCCGACCCCACAAAGACCGTTTTTGAGGATATCTCCGTAAGCAATCAGGAGGTTTTCAAGGGTGACCTGATACTTGTCAACGAGGATCACCAGTATTTCAGCGGAAACGAGGACCTCATAGGCATTGCCGCTATGAACGAGCGCAATAACGTTGAGGGCTTCTCAGTGGTGGACTACGATTACACCATTCTCCGCAATGTCTATGACCCTATGGTGCAGATGCTCACTGCTTTCTACAAGCAGTACGACAACGATACAGTGCAGGTCTACGGTTCATACAGAACTACCGAGTATCAGCAGCAGCTTTATGAGGAGGACCTTGCCATGACAGGTGAGGAGGACTCAACAAGAGTTGCAAAGCCCGGCTTCAGCGAGCACGAAACAGGCTACGCTTTTGACCTGACCGAGACTGTAACAGGCGATTATCAGGGCACAGGTGACTATGCTTGGATAAACGAGAATTGCTATAAATACGGCTTCATCGAGCGCTACAAGGAGGACAAGACCGACCTTACAAAGATTCAGCCCGAGCCGTGGCACTTCCGCTATGTGGGCAAGCCTCACGCTTACTACATGATGAAGAACAACCTCTGTCTGGAGGAATACATCTCCACACTCAGCCAGTTCGTTTACGGCGAGCACCATCTGGAATTCACCGACGACGAGGGCAAGGGCTATGAGATATACTACATCCCTGCCGATATGGGCGCAGACAGCACGAACGTACCTGTCCCCGCAGGCAAGAAGTACGATATATCGGGCAATAACATCGACGGCTTTATAGTTACTCTCTACAAGAACGGCGAGGACTACATTCAGGCAGGCGAGGAGGAGGAAGCTCCCACAGCACCGTCAGGCTACACAGCAGGCGGCGATACAGCCGAGGGTGAGGATGCCGATACTCAGGAGGAAAATGCAGAGGAAACTGCCGAAGCTCCCGAGGAGAATGCTGAAAATGCCGAGAACGCAGAAAGCACAGAGGAAATCCCTGCTGATTAAGGGGAATATTTGAAATAATGATCAACGGGCACTTTTTGAGTGCCCGTTTTTGTTTGTGAAAAAATGATTCTTGACGAATTACGGGCTGATGGGAGCCCGAGGGCGGGCTCCCCTACAATTAGGTTCACGTTGATTCATGCTAAGGCACGGGCTTTTCTACTTTCTAACACCTGATAACTACTCGCTACTTACTACTCACTATTTTTGCACAGCAATCAACAGGAAGTTTAGGGCAAAAAGACGAAAATGCATAAAATGCTTGACAAAATGCCATAATAGTGATAAATTATAGTTAGCACTCAAAGAGTGAGAGTGCTAAACAATATGAAAGGTCGTGTGATCGTGGACGAAAGAAAGCTGAAGATCCTCGCTGCTGTTGTTGACGAGTATGTTCGTACAGGCGAACCTGTCGGCTCGAAAGCGATCTCAAAACTTGACAGCATAAACGTTTCCGCCGCTACTATAAGAAACGATATGGCGGCTCTGGAACAGCTTGGCTATCTGGAACAGCCCCATACTTCGGCAGGCAGAATTCCTACATTCAAGGGCTACAGGCTCTATATCGATGAGCTTATGGACGCTCCCGTGCTGACCGACGATGAGAAGCTGAGGCTCGACTCAATGCTCGGCGACAAGGATACTCCCGAGGAGCTTCTGGTGCAGAATGCCGCAGCCGCTCTTACCGAGCTTACTCACTGTGCTGCTGTTGTCACCAACTCAGTGCCGAGATTTTCGGTAATATCAAAGGTGGAGGTCATCCCGACAGGTAAGCGTCTGTATGTGATACTCCTCATTACATCAAGCGGAAACATCAAGAACAAGGCTTGCCGCCTTGAATTCGACCTTAACCATGAACAGCTCGAATTCTTTACTCATTATATAGAGGAAAATCTCAGCGGAGTTTCAGTCGATGAGCTTTCCGAGGAGATGTTCGATAAAATGGTAGCCGCAGTCAGCGCCTACATGGTGTCCCTTTCACCTCTGGTCAAGGGGATATGCGAGCTTTCCGAGGACCTGCGCCATCAGGAGCTTACCGTCAGCGGCAGCGAAAAGCTGCTCTCCTGCGATGAGCTTGACAAGATGGAGGTTGTAAGGTTCATCGAGCATAAAAACGGACTTTCCGAAATGCTGGAGGATACTTTCAGCGGCTTGCAGGTAAAGTTCAGCTCCGAGAACGATACCTTCGCTATCGGCAATTCAAGCCTGATAGTCTCGAAATACCGAAAGGACGGCAAGGAAGCAGGTTCTCTCGGAGTTATCGGTCCGATGAGAGTTGACTATAAAAAGATAATCCCCTACGTCGAATACCTGACAGACAAGATATCCTATCTTATGTCGGGCGGCGAAGATGATACTATAACGGAAGTACCCGATACGGATACTTAGCGGACGAAAGGAGAAACAGTACAGTGGAAGAAAACAAGAACCTTGAAGCAGAGCTTGAAGAAGCTGCCGAGGACGCTGACGAGGAGACCGCAGCAGACGAGGGTACAGCCGATACTTCCCTTGATGAGGACGATGCCGTAAGCGAATACAACGACACCGCTTCACAGTACGAGGAACTGGAGGAAAAGCTCAGCGAGGCAAACGATAAATATCTGCGTCTGTTCGCAGAGTTCGACAACTACCGCAAGAGAACGGCAAAGGAAAAGACAGAGACTTATCAGAACGCTTCTGTGCAGTGCATAGAAAAGCTCCTGACGGTCATTGACAGCTTTGAGCGCTCCCTTGAAGCAGACTGCTCGGACGAGAACTTCAAGAACGGTATGCAGCTTATCTGGGGTCAGCTCCAAAACTTTATGACACAGATGAACGTCACCGAGGTGGAAGCCCTCGGAGCTGAGTTTGACCCGAATGTGCACAATGCTATACAGCAGCAGGACGGCACGGACTACGCAAGCAACCACGTGTGCGCTGTTTTCCAGAAAGGCTATATGCTTGGCGACAAGCTCATAAGACCTGCTATGGTGGCAGTTGCAGTTTAATTCATAATGCAGAATTCATAATTATGGTTCTGCCGTACAAATCAAAAAATACATTCATAATTCTGCATTATGCATTATGAATTATGAATTAAGAAATTGGGAGGAATAAGTTATGAGTAAAATTATTGGTATCGACCTTGGTACAACAAACTCTTGTGTAGCTGTTATGGAGGGCGGTAATACCGTCGTTATCCCTAACAACGAGGGCGCAAGAACTACACCATCCGTTGTTGCTTTCACAAACAACGGCGAGCGTCTGGTTGGTCAGGTCGCTAAGAGACAGGCTATCACAAACCACGACAGAACAGTTTCTTCTATCAAGAGACACATGGGTTCTGACTATAAGGTAAATATAGACGGCAAGGACTTCACTCCACAGCAGATCTCTGCTATGATACTCCAGAAGCTCAAGGCTGACGCTGAGGCTTACCTCGGTGAGACCGTTACTGAGGCTGTTATCACAGTTCCTGCTTACTTCACAGACTCACAGAGACAGGCTACTAAGGATGCAGGTCAGATCGCCGGTCTTACTGTAAGACGTATCATCAACGAGCCTACTGCTGCTGCACTTTCCTACGGTATCGACAAGGAAGAAGAACAGACAGTTATGGTTTACGACCTGGGCGGCGGTACATTCGATGTTTCCATCATTGAGATGGGCGAGGATGTTCAGCAGGTTCTTGCTACAGCAGGTAACAACCGTCTCGGCGGCGACGACTTCGACCAGAGAATAATCGACTGGATAGTTGAGGAATTCAAGAAGTCCGAGGGTATCGACCTCTCAGCAGACAAGATGGCTGCCCAGAGACTCAAGGACGCTGCTGAAAAGGCTAAGATCGAGCTTTCTTCAACTACAACTTCAAATATCAACATCCCATTCATCACTGTTGACTCAACAGGTACTCCTAAGCACCTTGACCTGACACTTACACAGGCTAAGTTCAATGAGCTTACAGCAGACCTGGTTGAAGCTACAATGGGACCTGTAAGACAGGCACTCAGCGACAGCGGTCTTAACATCTCTGAGATCAACAAGGTGCTCATGGTCGGCGGTTCTTCAAGAATCCCTGCTGTTCAGGAAGCTGTTAAGAAGCTCATCGGCAAAGACCCATTCAAGGGCATCAACCCTGACGAGTGCGTTGCTCTCGGTGCTGCATACCAGGGCGGCGTTCTCGGCGGCGACGTTAAGAACGGTCTCCTCCTCCTCGATGTAACTCCTCTTTCACTGGGTATCGAGACAGCAGGCGGCGTTTGCACAAAGATGATCGAAAGAAATACAACTATCCCTGCTAAGAAGTCTCAGGTATTCTCAACCTACGCTGACAATCAGCCTGCCGTTGATATCAACGTTCTTCAGGGTGAGCGTGAGTTCGCAAGAGACAACAAGCAGTTAGGAACATTCCGTCTCGACGGTATCGCTCCTGCACCAAGAGGAATCCCTCAGATCGAAGTTACATTCGATATCGACCAGAACGGTATCGTTCACGTATCCGCTAAGGACCTCGGCACAGGCAAGGAGCAGAACATCACTATCACTTCTTCAACAAATATGTCTAAGGACGATATCGACAAGGCTGTCAAGGAAGCTGAGCAGTACGCTGCTGAGGACAAGAAGCGCCGTGAGGAAGTTGATACAAAGAACGAGGCTGAGAGCCTTGTATTCCAGTGCGAGAAGTCACTGGGCGAGATCGGCGACAAGATCTCCGCTGACGAGAAGTCCAATATCGAGAGCAAGTGTGCTTCACTGAAATCTGCTATCGAGGCTAACAACTTCGATGAGATCAAGAGACAGAAGGAAGACCTCCAGAAGGCATTCTACGATCTCTCTGCAAAGCTCTATCAGCAGGCTAACCCCAACGGCGGCGCAGGCGGCATAGACCCGTCACAGTTCGCTGACATGGCAGGTGCAGCAGGTGCTGCTGACAACGGCGGTTCATCCAACGATGACGGTGTTGTTGACGCTGACTTCAAGGAAGTATAATCGTACCACCTTAATATATAGCACTGAAAGGGCGAAATTCGTTTTTCGCCCTAAAAGTGCATTTTATCCAATTCATAATTCATAATGCATAATGCATAATTACTGTCGTTTCAACTGATAATTATGAATTATGAATTATGCATTATGCATTTTAATGAACGGAGAATAGATATGGCAGAAAAAAGAGATTATTATGAAGTCCTCGGTATCCAGAAGGGCGCTTCCGAGGATGAGATAAAAAAGGCTTTCCGTAAGAAAGCAAGAGAGAATCACCCCTACCTCCACCCCGACGACCCATCCTATGTTGAGAAGTTTCAGGAGATAAACGAGGCTAATGAAGTGCTCTCAGACCCCGAAAAGCGTGCTCGCTACGAC
>JAFVBU010000258.1 GCA_017479805.1 Ruminococcus sp. | reverse complement strand
GGTGTCTCACCGCAGCCTGCACAAGCACCGGAGAATTCAAGGAGGGGCTGTCTGAACTGTGAGCCCTTAACTGTGTCAGCCTTGAACTTAGCAGCGACCTCGGGCTTCTCGTCGAGAGTTACGCCGTAGTTGAATACTTCCTGCTGATCCATCTGAGAAGCGATGGGCTCCATAACGAGAGCCTTCTCCTTAGCAGGACAAACGTTAGCACAAACGCCGCAGCCTGTACAGTCAAGAGTTGAAACTGTCATAACGAACTTCAGATCGCCGATAGCAGGCTTGAAGTCAGCAGACTTTGCAGCAGCAGGAGCCTTAGCAAGCTCATCAGCAGTCATAGCAACAGGTCTGATTACAGCGTGAGGACATACATATGCACACTGGTTACACTGGATACACTTAGAAGCATCCCAAGCAGGTACCTTAACAGCGATACCACGCTTCTCGAAAGCAGCAGAGCCCTGTGGGAATGTACCGTCTGCTCTGTCTACGAATGTAGAAACAGGGAGCTGATCGCCCTTCTGAGCGTTACATGGGATCTGGATGTTGTTAACGAAGTCCTGAAGAACCTTGTCATCGCAGGTTACAGGAGGCATACCCATCTGAGTATCAGCGCAGTTCTTCCACTCAGCAGGAACGTCAACCTTAACGATGTTCTGGTGACCTGCATCGATAGCGTTCCAGTTCTTCTCAACTACGTCCTGACCCTTCTTTGAGTAAGAAGCCTCAGCAGCAGCCTTCATGTACTTGAGAGCATCCTCGAAAGGAATGATGTTAGCGAGCTTGAAGAAAGCAGACTGGAGGATAGTATTGATACGTGTACCCATACCAGTTTCTTCACCGAGCTTAACGCCGTTGATGATGTAGAAGTTGATATTGTTCTCAGCGATATATCTCTTTACCTGACCTGGGAGGTTCTTGTCGAGCTCCTCGGGAGTCCAGATAGTGTTGAGGAGGAATGTACCGCCTGGCTTGATATCTGAAACCATATCGTACTTGTCGATATAGCTCTGGTTATGACAGGCAACGAAGTCAGCCTTGTTGATGAGGTAGGTTGACTTGATAGGAGTCTTACCGAAACGGAGGTGGGAAATAGTTACACCGCCTGATTTCTTTGAGTCATATGCAAAGTAAGCCTGAGCATAGAGGTCAGTGTGGTCACCGATGATCTTGATGGAGTTCTTGTTAGCACCAACAGTACCGTCTGAACCGAGACCCCAGAACTTACAAGCAGTTGTACCGGCAGGAGCTGAATCAGGGTTCTCCTCCAGAGGAAGTGAAAGGTTGGTAACATCATCGTTGATACCTATAGTGAATCTTGGCTTGCTGTCGTTCTTGAATACAGCAACGATCTGAGCAGGAACAGTGTCCTTAGAGCCGAGACCGTAACGACCTGTGAAGATCGGAACATCGTTGAACTTAGTGCCCTTGAGAGCTGCAACTACATCGAGGTAGAGAGGCTCGCCAAGTGAACCGGGCTCCTTAGTTCTGTCGAGTACAGAGATTCTCTTTACGCTGTCAGGGATAACTTCAACCAGCTTCTCAGCAACGAAAGGTCTGTAAAGTCTTACCTTAACAAGACCGTACTTGCCGCCGTTAGCGTTGAGGTAATCGATAGTTTCCTCGATAGTCTCGTTAACTGAACCCATAGCAACGATGATATGCTCTGCATCAGCAGCACCGTAGTAGTTGAACAGCTTATAGTCTGTACCGATGAGGTCATTTACCTTGTTCATGTAGTCTTCAACGATAGCAGGGAGAGCATCGTAGTACTTATTGCAAGCCTCACGAGCCTGGAAGAATACGTCAGGGTTCTCAGCGGAGCCACGGAGAACAGGTCTCTCAGGGTGGAGAGCGCCGTCTCTGAATGCCTGAGCAGCATCCTTGTCAAGGAGATCGTAGAGAGTAGCGTCATCCCATGTCTCGATCTTCTGGATCTCATGAGATGTACGGAAACCGTCGAAGAAGTGGAGGAAAGGAACTCTGCCCTTGATAGTTGAAAGGTGAGCAACAGCACCGAGATCCATAACTTCCTGAGCGCTGCCTGAGCAGAGCATAGCGTAGCCTGTCTGACGGCAAGCGTAGATATCGGAATGGTCACCGAAGATATTCAGAGCGTGTGAAGATACACAACGAGCAGAAACGTGGATAACGTTAGGAAGAAGCTCACCTGCGATCTTGTACATATTAGGGATCATAAGGAGCAGACCCTGTGATGCTGTGTAAGTAGTTGTAAGAGCACCTGCGGAGAGTGAGCCGTGAACAGTACCTGCTGCACCGGCCTCAGACTGCATTTCAGCAACTGTTACAGGCTGACCGAACAGATTCTTTTTGTCCTTTGCAGACCATGTGTCAGTAACCTCAGCCATAACGGATGAAGGAGTGATTGGGTAGATAGCAGCAACGTCAGTGAATGGATATGATACCCATGCAGCAGCATTGTTACCATCCATGGTTTTCATTTTTCTTTTGATAGCCATAGGAATTGACCTCCAGAATAGAATTGATTAGGTTAAACAAGGAAAACGCATAGTTCGTTAACCATGTGTAACTACTTTATTATTATATCACAAATGTTTTCCTTTGTAAACACCTTTTTTTCCAAAATCACAACAATCCATTCAGACACAATAAATGCCTTAAATCCACGAAAGGCGCAGAACTGGGGAGGAATAATAGTCCAAAACGGCTGAAAAATGCCGACATTTCCACAAAAAAACGGTTTCGAGTGTGCACAATGCTTAAAAAATGAGTGATAATTTGTGCAATCAAACAGAATTAATGTTCTAATTATGAATTTTTTATGAATAGCCTTGACGTTTCGCTGTTTTTAGGGTATAATACATATAGTGTTAAATAATCACGAATTATTAACACTCGTTTTGTTGTCTCCTTTCTTTTGTTCTACACATATTTATTTTCATTTTGTTTATGTAAAAGCAGGGCATCCGCCTTGCTTATTTTTTTGCCGCTGAGCGAGCGGCGGCGCAAACACGCTCTCACTCGCAAAGCTCGTTCACTCTCTGCGAGGCTTTTACTCTGCTTTCGCTCGCCGAGCTGGCGTCAGCTCGACCACACTCACGCTCTCGCTCGTAAACTCGCTTACTCTCTGCGGTGCGGTAAGTCTGCTTTCGCTCGACGTTAGTATTTTTGTATGTGGTTTTATGATACCTGTGTAGGGGCTGCCTTTGGCAGTCTTTTTTGTAATGTTAGGAGAATAGCTATGTAGGGGACGGCGTCCCGACGTCCCGTGCCGTACAAATCAAATACCATAAAATCAAATGTAGGGGCGGATATTATCCGCCCGTGTTTTATCATGATAGTATATGAAGCCATTTCTTTGTTTACTTCCGTCGTGCGAAAGCAGACTGCCGCACTGCAGAGAATGAACGAGCTTTGCGAGTGAGAGCGTGAGTGTGGTCAAGCTGACGTCAGCTTGTTTTGTCAAAATAATATGAAAAATCAAGTATAATTGACAAAAAATGCTCCCTGTGTTATAATAACAACAGAGAGCATTGCAAACAGCGGCAAGGCGGTTCTATTCTTCCCTCGGAAACGGGGGTGAGTGAAATGAGCGCACTGGAAATACTTACATTATTTAACGTAATAATTAATCTTATCGCACTCATAAGCAACATATACAAGGATAAAAAATAACCGCCAGACTTTTCCCCAAGACGACGGTTATTCTTTATAACATACTATCGAGGGCGAACCGCTGAGCCATAAGGCTGTGCGATGCTCTCTTTATTTATATTATAGCACATTCTGATAAAATGTCAAGCGAAATTTTATTTTGTTTACATATTAACTAACACCTGTCTCCCGACGCATAATCCCAAAAATTCCGCACACACTACCACTGAAAAGGAGTGATGAGATAATGCGGATATCAACGGAAGCATACAGCAGAATGGCGGACAGAGCCTCGCCGAAGTCCAATTCTAAGGTGAATATCCCAATGGCATTTCTGGTGGGCGGTATAATATGCGTGGTCGGGCAGATATTGACGAGGATATACGGCAGTCTGGGACTTGAAAGCAGCGATGCGGCAACATGGACATCCATAACCCTTGTGGCGGCAAGTGCCTTTTCCACGGGCATGGGCTGGTATCACAAGCTGGCGAAATACGCAGGCGCAGGAACTCTCGTCCCCATCACGGGCTTCTCAAATGCCGTCAGCTCGGCGGCACTGGAAAGCAGGTCTGAGGGACTTGTGACAGGCGTTGGAGCGAAAATATTCACCATTGCAGGCCCTGTTATCCTCTACGGCTGTACAGCGTCGGTGCTCTACGGGCTGATATATTATATATTTAACTGAAAATTCACACGGCTGCATGGGGCGAGCGTTGGCGCAATCACGCTCCCACTCGCAAGCTCGTTCAGTCTCTGCAAAGCGGTAAGTCTGCTTTCGCACGACGATAATAAATTCGTGGTGATAATTCAAGGATTTGTGTAGGGGCGAGTTCCGCTCGCCCGTGGTTCACACAACAAATATCAATAGAACATTGTAGGGTACGGCATCCCGACGTTCCGTGTGTGGTTCGTTTAAACTTACGTTTTCAATGTGTAGGGGCGCCCTTTTGGCGCCCTCGGGAATAATGCAAATCGGTTTGTATTACTGTTTTTGAGGACTGCCAAAGGCAGCCCCTACAATGTCCTACCCATATTTGTACAGTTATCTGCGGGATGTCGGGATGCCGTCCATTACGATCATACAAAAATAGTGTCGGCAAGCGAAATCAGATTAGTATTACTATAATTGAGTACTTTCGAAAAATGCACAAAAAATAGGACAACGGCTCGAAACTGAGTTATAATGTAAGTACCACCCAACATTGACTCAAAGGAGCGTTGCCCTATGAATAGAAGTATACACGATTCAGAAGAAATTTGCAAGAGGCTGGAAGAAAAAAATCTGACAAATCATATTTCATCGTGGGCAAAGCCCTATCTTGTATCAATCATCGCATCCATTTACAGCGCCGGATATCGGGGAAAAACAGTTGATATGGAACAATATAGCGACCGTCATCGTACCAGTATTTCGCGATTTCTCCGTGAGGACAGATGGGATGATCAGCCGCTGGAAGAAGCCTCGAAGAAGAATGTCCTTGAAACCATTTATGGAGAATCCAGGAAAACAGGACAGCCCATTCTTGTCATCGTAGATGACACGATCTGTTCCAAAGCCATCCCTTCATCCAAAGCGATTCACCCCATAGAAGCCGCCGGATTTCACTTTTCTCATTTGAAACGCAAACAGGACTACGGTCATCAGACGGTGGGAGTACTGCTGTCCTGCAACGGAATGACACTTCATTATGACATGATCATGTATGACAAATCCGTATCAAAAATTGACATTGTAAAGCGAATTGCAGAGGAACTGCCTTCGGCACCGGTGCCGTCTTACCTGCTTTGTGACAGCTGGTATGTGTGCGGAAAGGTCGCAGATGCGTTCATTCGCAAGGGATTTTACACTGTTGGTGCAATGAAAACCAATCGCATCATATCCCCCTACGGCGTAAAAATGAGCGTCCGTGAATTTGCCCTGAAATTAGTGGAAGCCAAATGCAGAAAGCTCTTTCACTTCGTGACCGTGAAAGGGCGACGTTACTATGTTTACCGCTATGAAGGAAATTTGAAAGGATTCGAGAATGCAACTGTGCTGCTTTCCTATCCTGAAAAGGCGTTCGGAAAAGAGAAGGCACTGCGTGTTTTCATCAGCACAAATGCGGTACTTTCTGATGAAAGGATTCTGCATCTGTATGTATCCCGTTGGGAAATTGAAGTATATTTCCGTGACTGTAAAAACAAGCTCGCTGTTGACCGTTACCAGATTCGTTCTGCGAAAGGCATCAGACGCTTCTGGCTGATTACTTCAATTGCCTACAATCTTGCTTGTTCTGAATCTCATACATATTCGTTTTCAGAAGGGTTTCACAGGATTTCCCGTCTGCTCCAGATCGAAAGAATTTCCTTCATTTTCGATTATGCTCTGCGCGGTGGGGAGAAGTCTGCACTTTTGCAATCTATTTGATTTTTTGTGCATTTTGCACTATGCTGTCGGATTGGTGCTCATTTATAGTTAGTATTATATAAACAAAAGCGGTACTTACAAAAGCACCGCTTTTTCTTTAATATAATTACGCACTACGCATTACAAATTACGCATTAATAAGCCTTTCCCCAGTAAACCATGTGCTTTGCAGGCTTGCCGCAGCAAACGCAAACGTCGCTGAGCTTTTCCTGCTCAAAGGGGATACATCTTGAACCGACGCCTGTCTTTTCCTTGACCTCGTCCTCGCAAGCCTCCTCGCCGCACCACATAGCCTTGATGAAGCCGTCGCCCTTTTCAAGAGCCTTGTTGATCTCGTCGATGGTGGTACAAGCGTAAGTCCTGTTCTTCTGGTTCTCCAGTGCCTTGTTGTACATTCCGTCGTGTGCTTCCTGCAACTTATCAGCAACTGCGGTTTCAAGCTCGTCCAGTGAGAAATCAGCCTTTTCGCCGTTCCATCTTGAAGCGATTATGCACTTGTTTTCCTCGATATCACGTGGACCTATCTCCACTCTAAGCGGAACGCCTTTCATTTCGTACTCGGCAAACTTCCATCCGGGTGAGTTGTCGGTATCGTCCAGCTTAACTCTTACGCCAGCCTTTTTCAGTCTCTCGAACAGCTCATTAGCCTTGTCCAGTACGCCCTCCTTGTGCTGAGCGATAGGAACGATAACGACCTGCACAGGTGCTACAGCAGGGGGAAGAACAAGTCCGCTGTTGTCGCCGTGGGTCATGATAACTGCGCCGATAAGACGGGTAGTTACGCCCCAGCTTGTCTGGTGTGGGTTAACTCTCTTGTTTTCCTTGTCGGTGTATTCAATGCCGAATGCCTTAGCAAAGCCGTCGCCGAAATAGTGGGAAGTACCGGCCTGCAAAGCCTTGCCGTCGTGCATGAGAGCCTCGATAGCGTAGGTAGATACAGCGCCTGCGAATTTGTCGCTCTCGGTCTTTTTGCCCTTTACAACAGGCATAGCCAGTGACTGCTCGCAGAAGTCGGCATAAACGTTCAGCATACGCTCTGTTTCCTCGATAGCCTCCTCAGCAGTAGCGTGGATAGTGTGACCCTCCTGCCAGAGAAATTCTCTTGAACGGAGGAAAGGACGGGTAGTCTTTTCCCATCTTACAACGCTGACCCACTGGTTGTACAGCTTTGGCAGGTCACGGTAGGAGTGAACGATATTAGCGTAGTGCTCACAGAAAAGAGTCTCGGAGGTAGGGCGAACGCAAAGTCTGTCCTCCAGCTTTTCGCTTCCGCCGTGAGTTACCCATGCGACTTCGGGAGCGAAGCCCTCAACGTGATCCTTTTCCTTCTGGAGAAGGCTCTCAGGGATGAACATAGGCATACAAACATTTTCGTGTCCAGTCTCCTTGAAAGTGGTGTCCAGTATTCTCTGGATATTCTCCCAGATAGCGTAGCCGTAAGGACGGATGACCATACAGCCCTTTACGCTTGTGTATTCGATAAGTTCAGCTTTTTTACAGATATCGGTATACCACTGAGCGAAATCCTCGTCCATTGAGGTTATCTCAGTAACCAGCTTTTTATCCTTTGCCATAAACATTGACCTCTTTCTATTAAAGTAACGTAGATGTTTATATTATAGCATTTTGTGACGTTAATGTCAATCCATATTTAGTGTATTAGTGTATAAGAGTATTAGTGCTTAGTTTTTAGGCGGCAGGTGTGGGCGAGGGCTTCTCTGCAAAATTGCATGAACCTGTCTACATATTTACTTCTGCGAGCGTGAGTGTGGTCAAGCTGACGACGGCTTGTAGGGGCGCTTTCCGAGCGCCCGTGCATTTTAATGAATTAACATGAATCCAATATGTAGGGGCGCATTCCGTGCGCCCCTACAGTCTCAATTAATAATTATGAATTATGAATTAAAAAGGCGCAGCCTTTTTAGAAAAGCTGCGCCTTTGCTGTATTTATTATTCGCCTGTTACCTCGGGGAGCTTGTCAATGAGCTTGAGCATGAGCTTCTGTATTGCCAGAGCGTCCTTGTTTGTAACACCGTCGCCAACGTCGCAGCAGTCAGCGTTCTTCTTGCCTGCGGCTGTGATGTGGTTCGGGTCTGTGCCGTTTTCGCTGAACTTCTCAGGATTTGCGAGAGACTGCATGATAAGTACAGCGTCTGCAAGGCTTACTGAGCCGTCAAGGTTTGCGTCGCCGAGAAGAACATCCTTATCGGGAGCTGTTGTCTCTGTTGTAACATCGCCTGATGATGTGATGATAAGTGTGCTTGTGGTAGTAGTTGTAGTGGTTGTTGTAGTTGTGGTATTGCTTGCGGCAGGACCGTCAGCGTTCTTTGTAGTTCTTGCAGGCTCTTCGCCGGGGGTCTTATCCTTTACGATAGCGTCAAATGCAGGCTTTGCCTTGTACTCGCTGTCAAAGAGCAGAGGGAGCTGCTTAGCTCTCCAGCTGTTGTCGTCGGTAACGCCCCAGAAGATGACTGCGGAGATGTTGTCCTTGTACTTCTCGATAGCGTCCATGATGCCCTTGTAGTAGTCAGCCTGATGGTCGAAATATGTTGTACCGTTCTGCTCGGGAACAGTTACGTCAAGCTCGGTGATCTGAACATCAAGACCTGTTGCAACGTAGTCCTTGAGAGCTGATTCGTACATTGATACTGACGGGAATGCAGACTGCATATTGTCACGGCAGTCAAGGTGAGACTGCATACCGATACCGTCGATATTGCCTGCTGCCTTTATTCTCTCAGCCATTTCGATGATCTGAGTCTTTTTGCTCATGTACTCGTTATAGTCGTTGTAGTAGAGCTTGCAGCCCTCGGGAGCATACTTTCTTGCGTACTCGAAAGCGTAGTCGATGAATGAGTTATCGCCGAATACAGCAACCCAGTCGGATGCGCCGTAGCCGTTGCTTGAATCGGGGTGACCGGGCTTACGTGGTGTGCCGTCCTCCAGCCATGCTTCGTTTACAACGTCGCAAGCGTAGAAGTCAACATCGGGATAAAGCTCTGTGAGGGTCTCGAAATATGACTTGATATAGTTCTCCATACGCTTCTTCATCTTCTCGGGAGAAACGTAGTCAGCCTTTTCGTCGTAATTTTCCTTGAAGAACCACTCAGGTGTCTGGCTGTGCCATACGAGGGTATGAACTCTTACGGGGATGCCGTACTTCTGAGCGTAGTTGAGAACAGGCTTAGCAGCGGAGAAGCTGATCTGGGGTGTCTCGTCGTCGCCTGTATCCTCTAAATAAGCGAGTGTAGCGGACTTGTTGAGCACTGAATCGGGCTTCATTTCGTTGCCGACAGTAATGCTCTCTCCGAAGTGCTTCTGAACCAGAGCCATGAAAGGCTTTGAAGCGAGGTTATCGGGGGTAATTGCTGTACCGACCTTGAAGTCATTCTTATAGATGCCGCTGAGTGACGGGATATCGTCCTGAATAGATGCAGCAGGAGCTTCAACTACCTTGAAATCGTCGATATAAAGGTCATCTGTGCCGCCCTCGAAGTAAACGTAAACGCCTGTCATTTCGTCAGTGAAGCTGACCTTAACGTTTTCGATGGACTGCCAGTCGCTGCCGTTGAGGTTCTGGACGAGGTTGGAATACTTAGTCTCGCCGTCAACGGTATACTGGAAGCTGAATGTAGCACCTGTGTAGTACTTGCCCTTTACCGAAGCAGAGATGAGGTACTCTGTATTCGGCTCAAGAACGCCGTCCAGACGGAAAGCGGGACCGTTCCAGCTTTCTGTTCTTCCGCTTGCGAGGAGTGAAGCAGAGCCGCTCTTAGCCTCGTCAGTAGCGGCAGAAATAGTTGTTGTGTCGTCTCCGCCTCTGTTGGTGAAATAGGTGAAGTCCTTTTCATCCTCGAAGCTGAAATCGTAAATTGTCTTGCCTGCTGCGGCAGAAGCTGTGGAATCAGCAGCATAAGCGCCTGCAACAGATGCCGAGCATATGAGCGCCATACTCATAATTCCGGCGATGGTTTTTCTGATGTTTGAACCTTTCATTTTATGAAATCCTCCCATTTGGGGCAGTGCCGCCCCTATATTTACGATATTAATTGTAACACCAATTGATGAAAACGTCAATGAATAATTTATGAATGAGCGAATATTCAGCAATTTTTGAGAAAGAAGTGTAAAAAAAACGCAAGAAATGGGCTTTAAGGGGTGAAATACGCTATATAATTAAACAAAATAAAAAGCGGCGAAGCCACGTCTTACGGATGGTTCAGTACAAATATCGGTCAAGCCGATGAGAGCTCCCTGTCAATCGGGCGGATAATATCCGCCCCTACAAATGGATTCATGCAGCAAATCCCATGCCACAAAAAAGGACTGCCCCCGAAAGGGCAGTCCCTTAAAATTATTCAGATATTAATTATTTATCTGTAGGAAGGCTTGTAACAAGACCGAGTGTGTACATCTGGACTGCAAGAGCATCCTTGTTTGTAACACCTGGTGATGACTGGCAGTCTGCGTTAGCCCAGCCCTGTTCTGTGATGTGGTTCGGGTTAGAACCCTGCAGACCGTAAGCTGATGGGTTAGCGAGAGCCTGCATGATCATTACAGCATCAGCAACGCTTACCTTGCCGTCGCAGTTAGCGTCACCAACGAGTGTAGCTGTCTTTGTGCCCTGAGTTGTAGTAGTTGTGGGTGTTGTAGGAGCCTTAGTTGTTGTAGTTGTAGTAGTAGTTGCCTTTGTTGTGGTTGTAGTTGTCTTTGTTGTAGTTGTAGTAGTTCTTGTAGTTGTAGTTGTTGCCTTTGTTGTTGTGTTGCTGCTTGAACCAGCGCCGTGGAGAACTACCTTCTCGATAGTTACGCCGTTGCCGTGTGGCCAGAATACCATAGCCTTAACTGTCTGACCAACGTCAGATGGGATAGTGTAGTCGATAGAAACAGTCTTGTCAGAGCCAACCTTAACGCCTGTGAAGTCTTCCTGAACCCACTTGCCGTTCCATGTACCGAAAGCACCTGAAACCTCTGTGTCGTTGGAGTTAACCTTGAGGTAAAGTGTAGCGGACTTAGCGCCCTGTGGCTTGAACTCAGCGTAGTTGTTGATTCCGCCGTCGTCGCCCTCTTCTGTATCAACAGTCATATCAGCAGGGAGAAGAACTGTGTCGCCGCTTGATGTGCCGCCCTTAGTTGTTGTAGTTGTGTTGCCCTGAGTTGTCTTAGGAGCTGTAGTAGTTGTTCCTCTTGTAGTTGTGTTGCCGCTTGTAGAAGAACCGCCGTCGAGAACTACCTTTTCGATAGTTACGCCGTTGCCGTGTGGCCAGAATACCATAGCCTTTACAGTCTGACCAACGTCAGATGGAATATCGTAATCGATAGCAACTGTCTTGTCAACGCCGACCTTAACGCCTGTGAAGTCTTCCTGTACCCACTTGCCGTTCCATGTACCGAAAGCACCTGAAACTTCTGTGTCGTTGGAGTTTACCTTGAGGTAAAGTGTAGCCTTCTTAGCGCCCTGTGGCTTGAACTCAGCGTAGTTGTTGATTCCGCCGTCGTCGCCCTCTTCTGTATCAACAGTCATATCAGCAGGAAGAAGTGTCTTGCCGCCTGATGTAGAACCGCTGATAGTTGTAGTAGTTGTAACGCTTGGCTTTGTTGTTGTTGTTGTTGTGGTTGTGTTGCCGCCGCCGTTTACTGTTGTAGTTGTAGTTGTTACAGCAGGAGTTGTTGTGCCGCCCTGTGCAGGACCGTCAGTTGAACCGCCCTTTACGCCGGGGATAGCAGAAACAGGATCAGCTGTACCTGTCTTGTAGTGGTAGTACAGACCTGCAGCAGCGCCTACGAAGCCTGCGTTGTAGTCGATAGCGACCTCGTTAGCCTTGTAGTCTGAACGGAGATCCTGATAAGTACCGTTTGCGTCTGTAGGACCGCCGCAGAGAGCGCCTACGAGAACGTATTTAGATGGTGTTCCGTCTGACTCAGCAGTATCGGTACCTGAAGCAGCTCTGTGGTGAGGCTTGCTTGAAGCGTCAGGCTTGAAGCCGACAACGAGACAATGTGTCTGACCGTTAGCGAATGCCTTGTCACCTGTGAGGTACTGCATCTGTCCCTTAGCCCAGTCTGCATTACCCTTGTTGTACTTAGCAGCTACGAGAGCACACATCTGAGCTGTAGCGTTATGTCTTGCAGAGCCCCATGAATCGATGAACTTGTAGCCGTCGCCGCTGAGCTCGCCAAGGTAGTTTGCAGCGCCCCAGTCACCAGTGATCTCGCCCTTGAGCATAGCAGCACCGAGAGAAACGTTCTCCCAGCAGTGTACCCAGTAAGCAGTGCCAATAGCATCAACATCGCTCTTGTAAGCAGAGTCCTTAGTAGCAAGGTAGAGCCAGCAAGCAGCCCAGCCGATCTCGTCTGCTGTGCTTTCGTTGCCGTAGAATTCACATGAGTATGAACCCTGATGCTGTTTAGCAAAGTTATAGAGAGCCTTTGCGTACTTGAGGTCATCGGGGTTGCCGAAGTTTACGTAGTTTGCAGCCAGTGCAGCAGCATATTCAGCTGTGATGTTAGCTGCGCCGTCGGATGTCCAGAGCATACGTCCTCTGTTGCCCTGCTGCTCAGGAGGACCCCAATAGCTGTGGTCGATTCCGCCTTCGCCTTTTTCGATAAGTACCTTAGATACCGAATCGCCGTTGAGGACTGTAGCGTCACGGAAGAACTTAGCGAAGTGGTCAGCGATGGTCTTGTAGTGAGCAGACTGACCTGTAGCCTCGAAAGCATCCTTGAATTCGTAGTATGCCCAGCCGAGAGTTGAAGCGGAGTAGCCCTGCGGCTGACCGAACATAGCGTGGTCGCCTGCGTCGTGATAACCGCCTGGAACTTCATCGGAAGTATGGCAGTTGCCTCTCCAAGTAAGACGGCTGTTGGTTTCTACCTGGTCACCGCACATATTTGCGTCGTAAAAATAGAGGGAATACTGAAGGAGTTTTGCGTAGTTGTCTCCGTCTGCGGCATTAGCTGTGAGAGAGGGGCTAACGGCAGCGGTGAATGGTGCTGCAAGTGAGGACAGAGCGACCGCACTGCTGACGAGCATTGATTTGAGTTTTCTAAACTTCATTGTAATCACACTTCTTTCCAAAAAGTCATGAGCCTATAATATGTTGTACCTATATTATACAATTTTTGCGATAAGAATAGGTTACAGAATTATTACAGACTTATTACAATTCAATGAAAAGTAACGAAAATTTCATAAAATCGTCATAATGTGCAAAAAACGGTATCTTTTTTGTCTATAATCACACCAATGAAATTCAACCAAAAGTTGAAAAAACAACTAAGCGCAGAAGCTGAAAAACTTCTGCGCTTGATGAATGTCAACCAAAATTCACTGAGGAAGTGACGATACCAGTCCTAATTTGTATTTCTGTATCATAAGGGCGTCGCTGTTGGTGATGCCGTTGCCACGCTGGTGGACGTCGCCGCTCTCCTTGCCCTTTTCGGTGATGTGCTGAGGGTCTGAGCCGTGGATGTCGAACTTGGAAGGATTGGCGATGGACTGCATGATGAGCACGGAATCGGCAATGCTCACATCTCTGTCGCAGTTTGCGTCGCCATATATAATAGGTGCAGGCTGAGTTGTGGGCTGTACGGTCGTTGTGGTTTCCTGCGGAGGCCACCAGCCCCAGCCCCAACCCCACTGCCAGCCTGTTGTTGTAGTGGTGGTCGTAGTTGTTGTGGTAGTTGTCGTTGTGGTCGTAATTGGCTTAGTTGTGGCTTTTGTAGTTGCCTTTGTAGTGGTCGTAGTTGTAGTTGATTTGGTCGTGGTTGTAGTAGTTGTAGTAGTCGTTGTTGTTGTCGTTGTAGCCTTTGTGGTCTGCGGTATATCGTGGAGAACGGTGAAATTATAGTTGAGGCTCTTGGCGAACTGCTGGGCTGTTGAGCCTTCGGCGCCGAAGATGGTGCCGCCGAAATTGGTGCCGTTGTTTGTTATGCAGGTGGAACTGTTCACGAAGCTGCATGAGGTGGTGTAGAACTTGACTTCACGCAGGTTCGGGCAACTGTAGAAAGCCTTGTCGCCTACGGTCTTTAAAGCGGCAGGAAGGGTCACGGAATTAAGCCCGGTCTGCTGAAAAGCACTTGCTGAGATGGACTCAACTGTGGACGGCAGCGTCACTGAGTTAAGGTTCGTAGCACCGAGGAAAGAAGCTCTGCCCACGTTTGTGATGCCCTCGCCGATGATGACTGTGCGTATCTCCGATAACTGGCTGCGCCACGGAGTATATGCGACGCTTTCCCAGTCTGTTATGGTACCGCTGCCTAAAATGGTAAGCGTTCCGCCTTGAAGCGTCCATGTTGCGTCCATGCCGCAAATTCCCGAAGAATCGGCAACTGTAGTAGCTGCGAGCTCAAATGAAGGCTCGATCTGTGCCGAAAAAGCAGCCTGCGGAACGTTTGCTGACAGGCATACCCCTACTGCCATTGCCATGCAAACCATACGTGATAATGTTTTTTTCATGTTCTCTTTCACCTTATTTTACTCCTTCCGTGATATCTGCACAGAATATATGGTAAAAATTGCTATATGTGAAAAATATATATCTGTATAGAAATTGCATATGTTTTTACGTAAATATCTGAACAGATTCACTAATTATTCGTGGCTTCGCCTAATGCCAAGATAATTTTTAATACATAATAACATATATTTCATATGAAATCAAGTGAATTTGTCCATGATTTGTCCATAATTGCGAAATTTCAACGTTTAAATCAAAAATTGCGACTGCTTATAGGTAAAAATCAACAATATTATACAGTGCAAAATATGCATAATGTAGATTATAATTAATAAAGTGTGAATAGATTATAATAAATAAGAACCCCCGAATCCTTACGAATTCGGGGGTTCTGTTAGCTTAGCCACGCAGCCACGGGTTTATCTCGGTTATCAGACCGAGCTTGTATTTCTGGATAACAAGGGCATCCTTCGCAGATAAGCCGTTTTCTATTTCGTCAACGTCAGCGTTTGCTCTGCCCTGATAGGTCAGGTGGTTGGGGTCTGTGCCCTTAACGCCGAATTTGCTCGGGTTCGTCAGCGACTGCAATACCAGAACCGCATCCGCAATGGTAACATCGCCGTCGCAGTTCGCATCGCCGTATTTACGGGCTTTGTAGTCGTTCTCGCCAAGAGTGCCTATTCCGGTCGTGGTGATCGTGCCTGTGTAGCCCGGTTTTGTTGTAGTTGTAGTTGTGGTTGTCTTAGGCGGATCTTTCGGGTCGTAAATGGTAAATGTGTAGGTGGAGTTGCCGCTTCCATAAGCGTATATTTTGACATTTGTAGTACCGGGCTTCAGTCCCTTGAACACTCCTCGTCCGAGAGCGCTTAACTCCTCGTAGCTGACAATGCTCTCGTCCTCGATTTCAACACCGTAGCCATCGGTAAGCTCGTATATCCTCATTTCTGCCGTTTGTCCAACAGCGATGGTCGTGCCATCTAAAAATATAGCTGCATGAGGGTGAAATTCTTCGTAATACCACGGTTTTGGGGGTTCTGTAGTGGTTTCGGGGATCGTAGTTTCGGTCGGGGAGGCGTCGGTGGTGCTTGACCGGATGGGGACTGTTGTAGTTGACCAGAGCAGATCGGAGGTTGTTACTGTTGTCGTGGTGGTTATTTGGGTATTTCCTGCGTGGGAGGACTCCATTATTTTCAGCAGTTCCTCAAGAGTCGGGTAATTTATCGTTGTAGTTGTTGCGGTATCGGTAGTTTCGATGTTTGTTGATGCGGATGTAGTGACGGAAGTTTCCGGCCATACGTAGACTGTTGTGGTCATCCAGAGCATATTGGATGAGGTCGTTTGTGTGGCTGTAGTGGTGACAACTGTTGCGGTGGTGGTCTGAGGTTGTGAAGCTGCCTTGATGGTGATCTCGTATTCGTAGTCCACACCGCCGAGCATTATCTTCTCTGCGTGGTCTTTGGTCTCGCTGAATTCTATTGTTTTCGCCAGTGTTACGGTGTATTTGCCTGCGGGGAGTGTGGAAAACTTATTGCTGTCGTACTTGTTGCCCTTTGCGTCGGTGAAGAAATAGCTGTCGCCGCTGAGCCAGTTCACCCAGTACGCAATGCGCTCGTACTTGTCCTTGACCTCGCCGTCCACGATGGTCTGGGTCATTCTGATAGTGCCTATCTCAAAGTCCGAAAAATCGATGGGTTCGCCCTGTTCGTAGACTGTCTTTGATGGGGGAGTGAGAGTTTTCGAGAAAGTCTCGCTTTCGTAGAGTGCCCCGACAGAGCTTCGGGGGATATCGGGGGTGCTGACACGTCCCTGAGCGAATACGACAGACATTGTGATGGATGAAGCGGCAATGACAGCGCTCATTATGCCTGCGGTGAGCTTATGATGGTTTTTCATAAAAATGCTCCTTTCATATGTTATAATATATACCTTATATAATACATATATTAAGGGCGTTTGTCAAGTCCTTTGGTGCGGATTTTTATCAGTCAAAACGGCTTGCATTTTTTATAATTATATAGTATAATGTTCACATCATAAGAAAAGCGGTGGGAATATGCCAAGATTTTTTACTAATGAGATAAACGAAAATAACATAACCCTCACGGGCAGCGACGCTAACCACGTCGGACGGTCGCTCCGCATGAAGATAGGCGAGCCGCTGACGGTCTGCTGCAACGGTATCGACTATAACTGCAAAATTGCCGATATCACGGCGGATACGGTCTATCTGGCGCTTGTGGAAAAGTGCCCCTGTGCGGCTGAGCCGAATATAGAAGTGACCCTTTTTCAGGCTGTCCCGAAGCTGGACAAGCTGGAGTACATCATCCAGAAAAGCGTAGAATTGGGAGTTTCACGAATCGTTCCCGTGCTGACAAGGAGGTGTGTTTCCCGTCCCGACGAAAAAGATTTTGCAAAAAAACTGCCGAGACTGAACAAAATTGCGGCTGAGGCGGCAAAGCAGTCGGGCAGAGGGATGATACCCGAAGTCACGCCGATAGTTGGCTTCAAAAAGGCTGTTGAAATGATGAGCGAGCTTGACAAAACGGTGCTTCTCTACGAGGAACAGGGCGGCTGCTCTTTTGGTGAGGTGGACTTCGGCGGCGCAAAGACCGTGGGACTGGTCATCGGCAGCGAGGGCGGCTTTGACAAGGAGGAGGCGGAAACCGTAGTTAACATCGGCGCTTCTCAGGTCTGGCTGGGCAAACGCATACTTCGTTGTGAAACTGCACCAATAACAGCCCTCTCAATTTTGATGTTTTTAACAAATAATATGTAAGTAGTTGAAATCGCAGAAAATATATGGTATAATATATAAAGATTATCGCAACCCGTTCGCAAGCGGTTCGGTAAGTTGTTGGCGATCCGCTGAAACCTCGGAAATTCAGGTTCTCGGACATCAATGTAAATTCTTGCGGAGAAAAGAGGAGTATAAAATGAATAAATTTTTAGTCGCTATTCTGGCTGCAGGTGCAGCAGCTGCTGTTGGATACGTTGCAGCACAGGCTCTCAAGGATAAGGGTTCAGACTACGATGACGATGATTACGATGATTTCGACGATTTCGATGCAGACGATACTGAGTTCGACGTAACTGAGGATTCAGTAAAGGAAGCTGCTGAGGATGTCAAGGAAGCAGTTGAGGATGCAGCAGAGGACGTTAAGGAAGCTGCTGAGGATCTTGTTGACGACATCAAGGATGCAGTTGAGGAAAATCTGGACTGATCGCTGAAAAGCTATGGGGGAGCAGAAATGCTTCCCCTTTTGTATTATTATGAGTGCGGTTTGTAGGTTTTGCTGTTAGATTATGAATAAACGGCTGTTTTTTTGTCTGATGATACAAAATGCAGAATTACCTATTGACATTTGCCCTGTGTTTTGATATAATATAAAAGCTGTCTGACACGGACAAGCAAAACAAACAACCAATCCGAGGCGTAGCTCAGTTTGGTAGAGTGCTTGCTTTGGGAGCAAGATGCCGCAGGTTCGAGTCCTGTCGCCTCGACTCATCTTTATAAAGTTCGATTCCTTCAAAAAAATTTTTTCAAAAAAATTTGAAAAAGGGGTTGACAAATGAAAAAAGATGTGATATAATAATTAAGCAGTAAAGCGCTGGTGTAGCTCAGTTGGTAGAGCAGCTGATTTGTAATCAGCAGGTCGGGGGTTCGAGTCCGTCCACCAGCTCCATTATTTTGCTTAAACGAGTAAAACTCGTTGATATTTTTTCTGTGGGAGAGTTCCCGAGTGGCCAAAGGGGGCAGACTGTAAATCTGTTGCTTTCATGCTTCGATGGTTCAAATCCATCCTCTCCCACCACTAAGCCCCGAGCAAAATTCGGGGCTATTTTAATTTAAAAATCTGTATATGATGAGGTGTTTGTTATGTTCTGGACAAATTTTGTGAAAACCATCGGTAAAGTCTTGCTGGTCATTCTCCTTTTAGCTACGATAGCTGCGTTTATCAGTACAGCTAAGTACAGCTTCTTAAAGGGACTCGGTGTGCTCGTTGCAGGTACTGCTCTTTCGTTCATTTCCGTATCAAGCATCATGCTCATATGCGAAATGTCCGAGAATATCGGCGCTATAAGAAAGCACCTGACAGGCAATACCAATAATGCACCTGCTCAGACCCACATTTCTTTTAATGAACTGGCTCAGAATCTCGGCGTTAACGTTCCCCAGAGCCCTGCACAGTCAGGCCCTGCTCAGATGCAGTCTGTTTCTGCTCCCCAGCAGCCTTCCGCTCCGCAGGCAGCTCCTGCACAGCCTGAGAATACTCAGGATACACAGTCAAATACTGTTAACCTTACTAAGTAATTCAAAGCGCTCCATTGAGGTGCGCTCGTATAAAAAAGTACCTTGCTTTTGCGGCAAGGGCTTTTTTATGTCCGAAAAAAAAGAACATTTGCATTAAAACTTACGCCAATAGTTTAATAAAGTATAGTAGATTCACGATGTATCTGCTGATTACGAGGTGATAATATGAAAGAAGACAACCGTTTTTATGAGAGCTTCGAGGGAGAGAAGAAGTTCATTTTCTGCCTTTGCAGCGGTGAAGAAGTATTGGAAAAGCTCAACGTCTGGGAAGGCTTTTTCGACGATATAATGTCTCTCATCCCTTATTCTAATAAGGGCTGGGAGTGCCTTTCGGAATACTACCAGCTTGCTCTGGACTTCGACCAGCCCCACTGGAAAGTGCCGAACTGCAAAAAAGCCCTGTCACAGCTTTCCGCTATCGACAGGCGCAGAATGAAGTACCCACGCCGCTCGGACTGCTACGACGCAGTTGTTGAGATGTTCCGGAAGGCTGTGGACGAGGGACTTGAAGTCTATATCGACAGCGAGTAAAATATGAGAGGAACGGGATTTGCCCGTTTGCATAAAGAAAAGGATAAATATTTGTTCGGAGGAAAGAAAATATGATAAGAGAAGATTTAAGAAACATCGCCATTATTGCCCACGTTGACCACGGTAAAACTACCCTCGTTGACGAAATGCTCAAGCAGGGCGGCGTATTCCGTGAGAATCAGGCTGTTGCCGAAAGAGTCATGGACTCCAACGACATCGAGCGTGAGAGAGGTATCACTATCCTTGCAAAGAATACCTCGGTAATGTACAACGATATCAAAATAAACATCATCGACACTCCCGGCCATGCCGATTTCGGCGGTGAGGTTGAGCGTGTTCTTGAAATGGTTGACGGCGTTCTCCTGCTGGTTGACGCAGCAGAGGGCCCTATGCCGCAGACACGTTTCGTGCTCTCAAAGGCTCTGGAAATGGGTCACAAGATAATCGTTGTTGTCAACAAGATAGACCGTCCCGACGCTCGTCTTGACGAGATCGGCGATGAAGTTCTTGAACTTCTCCTTGACCTTGACGCTAACGACGACCAGCTTGAATCACCGCTCCTTTTCTGCTCAGGCAGAAGCGGTACAGCTTCACTCAGCCAGTACGAGGCAGGCACAGACCTAAAGCCACTTTTCGACACCATCATCAACTACATCGAGCCGCCAAAGGGTGAGGAGGAAGAACCGCTCCAGATGCTCATTTCTTCCATAGACTACAACGAGTACGTTGGACGTATCGGTATCGGACGTATCGTTCGTGGCAATATCAAGGTAAATCAGCAGGTAACTGTTTGCGATTACACAGGCTCTAAGAAGAACTACAACTCCAAGATAGTTTCACTTCTCCAGATACAGGGACTTAACCGTGTTCCTGTTCAGGAGGCTAAAATGGGCGATATCGTGTGGATTTCGGGTATCGAGGGCATAACCATCGGCGACACTATCTGCGCTACTGACGCTCCCGAGCCGCTTCCTTTCGTTAAGATCAGCGAGCCTACTGTTGAAATGACATTCGCTGTAAACGACAGCCCATTCGCAGGCAAGGAGGGCAAGTTCGTTACCTCCCGTCAGCTCCGTGAGAGACTGTTCAAGGAACTTCTCAAGGACGTTTCTCTCCGTGTTGAGGAGACCGAAAATACCGACGCTTTCCGTGTTGCAGGCAGAGGCGAAATGCACCTCTCCATCCTCATCGAGAATATGCGCCGTGAGGGCTATGAGCTGTCCGTATCAACTCCGAGAGTTCTTTTCAAGGAGGGCGAGAACGGTCAGAGACTTGAACCTATCGAGAGACTTGTTATCGACGTTCCCGGCGACTGTGTAGGCTCTGTTATGGAGAAGATTGGCGCACGTAAGGGCGAAATGGTGGATATGCACCCACAGGGCACACGTACAAGAATCGAATTCCTCGTTCCTGCAAGAGGACTTTTCGGCTATAAGAGCGAGTTCCTCACCGATACAAAGGGCGAGGGCATCATGAGCCACGTTTTCGACAGCTACCAGCCTTACAAGGGCGATATAGAGCGCAGAAACACAGGCTCTCTGGTATCCTTTGAGACAGGCGAGGCTGTTACATACGGTCTGTTCAACGCTCAGGAGAGAGGACAGCTTTTCATCGGCGCAGGTACTCCCGTATACGAGGGCATGATAGTTGGTGCTTCACCAAAGGTCGAGGACCTTGTGGTAAATGTCTGCAAGAAGAAGCACCTGACCAATACCCGTGCAAGCGGAAGCGACGATGCACTCCGTCTTGTACCGCCGAGAGTTCTCAGCCTTGAAGACTGCCTTGAATTCCTCGCTGATGACGAGCTGCTCGAAGTAACTCCCGAGTCTCTCCGTATCAGAAAGAGAATACTCAGCAATCAGCAGAGAGCTAAGATAAGGGGAAATGCAGCTAAAAATCAGTGATTTTCAGCTGACAGAAAGCAGAAAGCAGTGGGCGGTGCCTGCATCGCCCCGGTAGCTGTGAGAGCGGAGACACCGAAATTCTCCATTCTCTATTCTCAATTTTTTTGAGTGTTTGACACATTTTCATCATTTTTCTTTCAGCAAGAGGAGATAATATATGAGAAAGACTATGTTTATGGTTTTGCTTGCTGCTCTGACCGCTGTGTCCGTGGGATGCAGCGAAAAGGTCGCAAGCACTTCATCTCAGTCGGAAACAGAGCCTCAGCCCGAGACAGAGGCTGTGACAGAGCTTGATACCTATGAGCCCCTCGCTACCGTGAGAGACCGTAATATCGAGGAAGCAGGCGATTTCGACTATGAGATATACGAGGGCAGGACTATCATCACCAAGTATAACGGCAATGCCGCTAACGTTGAACTGCCTGCCGAGATAGAGGGAGTTCCCGTTTGTGAAGTGGGCTTTTACTGCTTTGAAGCCAACTATCAGCTTGAATCCGTTACTCTCCCCGAGACCGTGGACATAATCGGTGAGGGCGCTTTCATGGACTGCGCTTCACTTTCACAGATAAACATACCTGCAAATCTCAAAGAGGTGCAGAGAGGTGCTTTCGTGGGCTGTGTGAGCCTTTCCGAGATAACTCTCCCTGCTACCGTTACACGTGTTCAGGAGGAGGCTTTCACCGCTTGTGAGGGAATGTACTCCCTGACTATCATGAATCCCGACCTTGCCTATGAGAGCTGGGGACTGGAGGAGCTTCCAAACCTTGTGGTCTACGCTCCCGAGGGCTCAGCCGCTGCGGAATGGGCTGCTGCTATGGGCAAGCTGGGCTAAAGGAGGGTCCGTTATGAACAAGATGAAACTGACAGCGCTCCTGCTGTCCGCTGTAATGGGCTGCGGCTTCTTAACAGGCTGCGGCGATAAGAAAATAACTGTCAGCAGCACTTCCGAAAGCTCGGAGGCGGAGACCTCCGAAACTCAGGAGGATACAACAAGAATGGACGACAGCGACTATAAGGAAATAGTCTTAAAGGATATCGAATTCGCTGAAAGATCGGACGAGCCGTTGGAATTCGGAGAGCTGGGCGAGGAGGTAACTCCAAACGCCGAAGATCAGGACGGCGACTTAGGTTCATACCGTGAAAGCTCCGACGGCACTAAGCTCTATTTCAACGACGACGAGTTCCCTGCCGAGCTGGTGCAGACACTGGAAAAGTACTTCATTTCCTTTGCCGAGAGCGACTTCACTATGTACACTCGCTGCGCTTATCCCGATTATCTGGACAGAATGGACAAGTATTTGCAGGATGAGTACGGCTACGATATCAAGAACTCCTTTGCTACTCAGTGCTCGGGACTTGCTACCACCACCAACGGAAAATTCAAGATATCACGCATAAAAATAGATGTTCCTGCTCAGTATCAGGAGGACAAGGACAACCTTGAAGCCTATTTCGAGAACTTCACCGATATCCTCGGCGACGACTATTACGAGAAGCTGAAAAAGGATGTGGATAACATCTATGACGGCGAATTCTATGTAATGGCTGAGGACAGAATGGGCAATGAAACTCTGCTTATCAGCGCCTATGAGATCGTCTTTGTTGAAAAAGACGGCAGATACTATGTATTCGGATAATGGGAGATAATGGAAAATGAAAGCAATGTTGAAAAAAGCTGCCGCTGTTTTATCATCGGCTATGGTTCTGGTGACTGCTGTTGGCTGTGCCGATAAGGACGACCATGACCACGATCATAATCTGGTAGGTTCACCTGCGGACGGTGCATCTGTTGCAGAGGAGGATCTGCCCTACGGCGCTACCATGACCTCGCTGAAAAGCAGCAATGTTGAGGGACTCAGCCTTGATGCGGAGTTCGATTCAAGATATTTCGCTCAGGAGGGCTCGGACTACCCCGAGATATACCTTTTAGCCGACTATCTGACCGCTGTGCAGGATTCGGATGCGGACGCTCTGGAGAAGCTGTTCTATCCTTCGTACCTTGAAACTGTCCTGAAAGAAAGGGGCTACGCAAGCACAAAGGAGTATCTGGACAACTACCACGAACGGCTTGTTTCAGAGGTGAACAGCAGCTTTAAGTTTGAATATCTGACTGTTGATGCCTGCCTTAACGAGAACGAAAGCAACGACCTGACTGAGTTCAGAGATCTGGATACGAAGCTGGACAGCTGTGCGGGCGAAACGGTCTCGGACAAGGTAAAGAGCCGTAAACTGGTATATCTGGACGCTGCCTTTGAGGACGAGCAGGGGAATTTCTCTCAGCTCAACTCCTGTCTCGGCAACGACCTTGAAATATACATCTATAATATCGACGGAAAATATTATCTTTTCTGATACTCGCAATCTGCACAATTTTAAACACAAATAATCTCTCGCTTTTTCGGTATCAGCACTTGAAATCAGCGTGAATATGTGTTATAATAGTAAAGCTAATCGAAATGTTGCGTGCTATGCACTTGAATACGGTTTTTCGGAGGTATTTATATGTCAGTTTTAGAGATAATCGGAGGTATCGTTATCCTCCTCGTTAGTATCATCACTATCATCATCTGTCTCTCACAGGAGCAGAAGTCGCAGGACAGCATGACAGCCGCTCTCACAGGCGCAAGTGCTGATTCGTTCTACGGCAAGAATGAGGGAAGAACAAAGGAAGCTATCCTCAATAAGATCACAAGAGCGCTTGCTATCATCCTTTTCGCTGCTATCCTCGCAGTAAACCTCGTTCCGCTCTTTATCAACAAGTAATCAAGCAGCCCTGTGACCTTAGTCATGGGGCTTTTTAATTCGGGTATGTAAGTTCTTTGGGTGGTTCGGGACAATTACGCAAACGCCCCACCACTCCCGACCGCATGAATTATCATTTACCCTTTAATACTCAATTCGCAGACAGAACAGGGAGTGAAATATGTCAGGCAAGAAAAAATCAACAGCTAAGAAAACTACTGCGGCAGGAAGTGTGGAAAACTATCGCCATAAGATAGTCACTTTCCTTACCGCCTATGATAAAAAATCCATGCCCCTCAGTCAGTTGGAGTCGAAGTGCAGGACTAAAAAGCAGGGCAGGGAAAACTTCACCGAGGCTTTCTCTCAGCTCCGCACCGAGGGCGTTATTATGATGAAAAAGGGCATGAAGGTCGCTCTCTGTTCACGTGCGAACGTCGTGCCTGCCACTATCACAAGGCTCAGCAGGACTTTCGGTTTTGCCGAGACTGATGAGGGTATCGAGTACTTCATCCCGGGAAAGTGTATGCTTGGTGCTATGCCGAAAGACCGTGTGCTCATTGCAGATATCGCTTCCCGCACAGGCGAGCCCGAGGGAGAAGTTGTGGATATACTTGAATTCGGAAGCGATCAGCTTACGGGTAAAATTGAAGTGGTGGACGGCGAGCCCTACCTCGTTCCCGATTCCGCTTCAAAGAATCACATGATAATCTCAAAGCGTGAGAGCATACCTTTCAATGAGGGAGACAAGGTGCTCGCTCAGATCGTTTTCCGTGGTCACCGTCACGCCGAGCATAAGGTGAAAATTATCCTCGTTTTCGGCAATTCCGACTATGCCGCTTCCTGTGCCGCTTCCATCCTTATGATGCACGGCGCTCCTACGGAGTTTTCCGGGGAAGTTCAGCGTGAAGCCGCAAGGATATCCGAGGGCGGTGTGCAGGAGTATTCCTTCAACAACCGTGAGAATCTCTGCGATATGCCGATATTTACCATCGACAGCGCTGAGTCCAAAGACCTTGACGACGCTGTTTCGGTTGAGCGTACCGACAAGGGCTACCGTCTGGGTGTGCATATTGCCGATGTTTCCCATTACGTCAGGGGCAACAGTGAGCTTGACAAAGAGGCATTGCGCCGTGGAACGAGCATTTACTATGCCGACAAGGTCATACCCATGCTCCCGAAAGAGCTTTCCAACGGTATCTGCTCCCTGAATCCCGACGAAAACAGGCTGACGCTCTCCGCCTTTATTGAGCTGGACAGCGAGGGTGAAATGCTTTCCTACCGCTTCTGCAAGAGCGTTATCCGCTCCCGTGTCAAGGGCGTTTACTCCGAGATAAATCAGATATTAGCAGGCACGGAAACTGCTGATATTGCCGAAAAATACGCAGATGTCCGTGATGAGATCGCTCTCATGGACGAGCTGGCGGACAAGCTCATTGCCAAAAAAGAGCGCCGCCATGCACCTGAGATAGAGACTAACGAAAGCAAGCTGATAATCGACGAGAACGGCATTTGCTGTGACGTCAAGCTCCGTGAGCGTGGCAAGTCTGAGCGAATTATCGAGGAATTCATGCTCACTGCCAATGAAGCGGCGGCAAAGCTGGCACGTGAAAAGGAGATACCGTTCGTTTACCGTATCCATGAAGCTCCCCCCGAGGCAAAGGTGGAGCATCTGCACGAGCTTCTGCCGAAATTCGGGCTAAGCTGTCCACATTTCACCGATTTCAAGCCCCATCATGCGGCTGAGATACTGAAAAGCGCAAGGGATACCAACAAGTTTGAAGCGGTCAACCTCATGGTTCTCCGCTCAATGGCAAAGGCTAAGTATTCCACCGAGCCGCTCGGACACTTCGGTCTTGTGCTGGAGGACTACGCTCATTTCACCTCGCCTATACGCCGTTATCCCGATTTAGCTATACACCGCATAATAACCGACATCCTCGCAGGCTACAACAACGAATGGCTCAGCAAGCGCTACGGCGGATTTGCCGTGAATGCCGCTGAACGCTCCTCTGCCGCCGAGGTGAGAGCAGTTACCATCGAGCGTGAGTGCGAGGACTGCTACAAGGCGGAATATATGAAAGCCCATATCGGCGAATCGTTCAGAGCGAGGATATCAAGCGTTACGGAGTTCGGCTTCTATGCAGAGCTTCCCAATACCGTTGAGGGACTTGTCCACATCCGCACTCTCCCCGAGGGCGAATACGACTACTCCGAGCCTGTCTCACTGACCGAGACTTTCAGCGGAGTTTCCTACGAATTAGGCGACGAGGTGGACGTTATATGCGCCGCTGTCAATGTCAGCGACGGTACTATTGACTTTGTGCTCGATATTGACGAGGAGGACTGAGAATATGAGAAAATTCATAGCCTTGATTTCGGTTTGCGCCATGCTCACAGGTACAACCTGCGCTAAAAAGCCCGAAAGCGGACAGCAGAGCAGTGAGCAGTCAAAGGCGGTGACCACGGTTCAGGAGGCGACCGAACAGCCCGACCCGTTAGCGCCAAGCGAGACCACAACTTCCGCCGCAGCGTCAGTCACCACCACATCTGCCGTGACCACAACATC
>JAFVBU010000020.1 GCA_017479805.1 Ruminococcus sp. | reverse complement strand
TTTTCCCGATGTGGGACGGTCTACCGCACCTATCATATGCAGGAGCGTGGACTTTCCCGAGCCGCTTGCACCGATGATAGCCACCATCTGACCTTTTGGAACGCTGAACGAAACGCCGTCCACTGCTCTTACTTCATTTTCTCCGTTTCCGTAGACCTTGCAAAGGTTCTCGACCTTTAATAATTCCATAATGATACCTCCCGTCTTTGTTAATGATATTATAACATAATTTTCTGACTTTTTTATTATCTGAATCTTACAGTTTTGTAAGAAAATGTTTTGTTTGCGAATAAACACAAGCTAATGTTTTAAATTGCAAAAAATATTATTATACCGTTAATTATTCATAAAATATTATTGAAATATCTGAACAGATATGTTATAATATAATAAATACTTGACAGAAAGGGGATGGACAGTTGAAAAAACGCAAGACTATCGCATTTCTTACGGCTTGTCCCGAAAACGGCCACGTCGTGAGAGCAATGGACGGACTTTCGGCTCAATGCCTTAAATACGACTACGATCTGGCTGTTTTCAGCGCTATGACTGCGCTCAATACCGCTATGCCCGATTATACCCTCGGCGAGAAAAACATCTATTCCCTGCCTAACTACGACCTTATCGACGGCGTTATCGTAGATACCGCACTTCTCCTTGACGGAAACGGCGAGTCTTTCCCCGACAGCATTTATGAGGATCTGCAAAAAAGATGCACAAAGCCTGTGGTGGCTCTTGATATGCCGCTCCACAGCTATCCCCTCATTGCCAGTGAAAACGAAGAATCCCTCCGTGACATGGTGCGCCATGCCATTGAAGTCCACGGCTGCAAAAAAATATGCCTTGTATCGGGTCCCGAGGGCAACTATGCAGGCAAGTACCGCATGGAGATATTCCTCGATGAAGTGAGAAGGCACGGTCTTGAGGTCGCAGACGAGCATATAATCTACAGCGATTTCTGGTATCTCGGCGGAAGCAGCGTGGGAAAGGATATAGGCGAGGGAAAAATTTCCCGTCCCGACGCTGTTATATGCGGAAACGACTACCTTGCCATCGGCTTTATCTATAAAATAAGAAAGTACGGCATAAAGGTTCCCGATGATATTATCGTTATCGGCTTTGAAGCCAGCGACGAGGCGGCAGGAAATGATATTTCCGTTTCCTCCATCGAGCCCAATGACAGCGTATCTGCGGCAAACTGCGTTGACTTCCTGAGAAAGCAGATAGAGCCTGACAAGGAGGTCATCCCCTACGACGGCACATACAAATTCTTCGCCGGCATGAGCTGCGGCTGTCAGCCCGATTACAGCAGGTCTATACAGTCCATCCACGACCATATCTACTTCACCTGCCCCAACTACGCAGACGAGGAAATGTTCGACCACCTCGATATCGGTATGCTCATGGAAAGCTATATTTCCGAGGGCTTCACCGCTTCGGAAACTCCCGAGGACTGCATAAAAAATATCAACGAAAGGACTTATCTCATATTCCCCTTCGTGAACTTCTACCTCTGCCTGAAAAACGACTGGCTGGACGCAAGCCGTGATATCTGCGACGGCTATCCCGAGAAAATGAAGATAGTTGCGGCAAATACACAGTGCGGCGAGCTGTATTTCTACACCGACGAGGAGAGCATAATTTTCGATACCAATATGATGATACCGAGGCTTTACGACAATACCGACGACAAGCCCTCTGTATACTACTTTTCGCCCGTCCACTTCGGCTCTGACACTTTGGGCTACTGCGTTTTACAGAGATGGCTGGAGGATACCCACAGGCTGAATCTGGTCTACCGCAACTGGATACGCTTCGTCAATAATGCCCTTGAAATGACCCGTGCAAAGCGCCGTCTGCTGACCATGTCTCTGCACGATGAAATGACAGGTGCTTTCAACAGGCGAGGAATGTACGTCCAGCTTGAAAAGCTGATGGAAAGCGCAGGCGAAAGAGACAGCTTGTTCGTGTGCGTTATCGATATGGACAGGCTGAAATATATCAACGATAACTTCGGTCACACCGAGGGCGACTACGGTATCAAGACCGTCAGCAATGCCGCTTCGTCGGTCACTCTCAGCAGAGAGATATTCGTCAGAGCAGGCGGCGATGAATTCTATATCATCGGTGTGGGCAGATACGACAACGACGCAGGCGAAAAGCGTATTTCCGCCTTTGAGAACGTCATGAACGCTATGACCTCGGCAGCAGAAAAGCCATACCCTCTTACAGCAAGTCTGGGTACAGCTATACGCCCCTTTGAAAAGGATATGAACATTGAAGATGTAATAAACGAAGCTGACGAGATAATGTATCAGAATAAAGTCGCAAAGAAATGTCAGCGAGTATGATGGGAGATGTTGAAAACGTCAATAATTGAAATAAACGAAAGCAACAAGCATGAAACTGAGATATTCACATCACTTTCCGAGCCTGTTCTGCTCCACTACTACGAGCCTGAGCTTGGGCTTTTCATTGCAGAAAGCCCGAAGGTAATCGAAAGGGCGCTGGATTCGGGCTACGAGCCTGTGTCGCTTCTGATGAGCCGAAAGGATATTGAGGGCGAGGCAAGGGATATAGTCTCACGGTGCGGAGATGTACCGCTGTACACCTGTGACGACGAAAAAATAACCGAAATAACGGGCTTTAAGCTCATTCGTGGAGCTCTTTGTGCCATGAGGCGCAGAGAGCTTCCGACTGTTGAGGAGATATGCAGAAATGCACGCAGAATAGCGGTTTTAGAGAACGTTGTGAACCCCACCAATATGGGAGCGATATTCAGAAGTGCCGCCGCTCTGAACATGGATGCGGTACTGCTGACAAAGGACTGCACCGACCCGCTGTACAGACGTTCGAGCCGTGTCAGCATGGGAACAGTCTTTCAGGTGCCGTGGAGCTATATTCAGTGCGGTACGTCCGAATATCCCGAGTATCTCCATAAGCTCGGCTTTGCAACAGCGGCAATGGCTTTGCGTGATGATACGGTGGATATCGACGATGAAAGGCTAAATTCCGAGGAAAAATTAGCGGTTATAATGGGAACTGAGGGTGAGGGACTGCTCGATGCCACCATAAATGCCGCTGACTACACGGTAAAAATACCGATGGCGCACGGAGTTGATTCGCTTAACGTAGCGGCGGCAAGCGCTGTGGCATTCTGGCAGTTGGGCAGGCGTTTTAAGTGAGTAGTAAGTAGTAATTGAGCCATTAGCTAAATATAAGAAATGAGGATGTAAAATGAATAAAATAAACTGGGGAATAATCGGCACGGGCAAGATCGCCCATCAATTCGCAGAAGCGCTGGCAGGCACTGAGGATGCTCAGCTTTATGCCGTGGCTTCACGGACTGCCGAAAAAGCTCGAAAATTCGCCGATAAATTCGGATTTTCCAATGCTTACGGAAGCTACGCCGAGCTTGCCGAGAATGACAATATCGACGCTGTGTACATCGCAACTCCCATGTCGTCCCACTACGGCGACGCCATGCTCTGCATAAAAAACGGCAGAAATGTGCTGTGTGAGAAGTCACTTGCGCTGAATCTAAAGCAAACTGAGGATATCCTCGCTTTTGCCCGTGAGAAGAACGTTTTCTTCATGGAAGCCATGTGGATGAAATGCCGCCCCGTTTTCCTGAAAGTTCTCGAATGGATAAATGCAGGGATGATCGGCGAGCCGAGGTACATCAAGGCGGATTTCAGCAACTACATCCCCTACGACAAGAACGACAGGCTTTTCCGTCCCGACTGCGGCGGCGGTGCGCTCCTTGATCTTGGTGTGTATCCGCTGACCTTTGCAGACGCTGTTTTCGGCGCTCCAGACGAGGTGATAAGCAGTGCACAGCTAAGGGACGGCGTGGACGTGAACAACAGCATTATCCTCCGCTACAGCGACGGGCGCTGTGTTTCCGCCGACAACGGCTTTCAGCTCCAGCTCAGCAACAATGCCCTTGTTTCGGGAACTAACGGTTTTATCACCCTCGGAAACTGGTTTCACTGCACAAGTGAGGCTGTGCTTTTCAACAGTGACGCAAAAATTGTTGAAAAGTTCGTCTGTGAGCCCGAGATAAACGGCTATGAGTACGAGATACGTGAGGTGCACCGCTGTCTCCGTCAGGGAATGAAAGAAAGTCCACTTGTCCCCCACGACGGCACAGTCAGGGTCATGAAGCTGATGGACGAGTGCCGCAGACAGTGGGGCATGACCTTTCCCGAGGAGGAAAAATGAAGCTGAGAGAATTTGATATCGACAGAGACTTTGACACTGTAAGCCGCTGGTTCACCTTATTGGGGAAAACCCTTTTGAAAAAGAGTTCTCCCCCCCCCGATAAAAGTACGGATTCCCACAAAACCGCCGCTGTTATATTGCTCCACCAATTAACTCTTGAATAATTATTGCGAAGGACTGGCAGTGAAAGACAAGGAAGAAAATCGCAGGAATGCTGTCGCATTTCAAGACTTTCTGACGCAGTATTTCGCTGTCAGGACAAGCAAGAAAATTCAAGAGTTAGTTGGTGGAGCAATATTATTTACCCGACAGTTCAAAGACCTCGTTCATACGCTTGACAAGGGCTTCTGCCTCGTTTTCGGGGATGCTGCCCTTATTTTTTATGAGCACCTCGGAGCTGAGGTCGTTGATCTTTACTGAGACTGCGACGCTTCCGCCGTCGGGAGAGATATCCGAGCTTATGGTATTGATATTCTTGAAGTATGTCACCTCGTTGTCGTCGGGAGAAACGCCGATATATCCGTTTTCGTTGTCTTCAATATTATAGATGAACATTGTATGCCCGTCGCTTTCCCATATATCGGGATAACGCTCGATATCGTTCAGCTTTGTCCAGAACTCAGCGATATCACTGCTTTCGGCAGCAAGCTGTATGTACTCGCTCAGTGTCAGATTCCTTTTATTCTTTAAAACTACGCCTATCAGCTTTGCACGGTCACGGATGAAAAGTCCCTCCTCCTCGGCTTCCTGCTCTCTTATATCCTCCAGCTCTCTCTGCTCGGGAGCTATAAGTATCTTTCTTGCTGTGGATGTTTCGTCGTTATAATAATAGAACGCATTTAAATTACTCTCCAGCCGCTCGGTTCCCTCGTCATTCATCCAGTACACATCTGCATCGATGCCTGTACCTGTTATCATATCGGGATAAGGCTGACGTTTTTCAATCTCAGCTGAAAAGCTGTCAATATCCCCGGAAGCCGAAGCTATCCGCATGACCTCATCATAGCTTAATCTTGGCGAATCTATGGGGTACTTCCCGGACAGTATCATTTCAGCCCTCATATAGATTATCCCCTCGGTCTTGCCGCTCTCAACAAGCTCGGCGTACATTTTCCGCTTGTCGTTCTCATTTGAACCGGTCGTGGAGACTGCTTGTGTTGTTGCCGCTTCCGAGGTTTCGGACTTTGAAGCTGCTGTAGTTTCGGCAGTTGTTTTCGCAGTTTCGGTGTGCTTCGGGGCAGTCTCCGAAGAAGTAACAGCGGCAGAGGTAACTGTGGAAGCTGTAACTTTTGCCGAAGTATCGGTATTTTTCACTATTGCAGTATTCACTGCTTTTTCACGGCTGTGGGATGTGGTCATCGTAACTGTCGTACCCTGAGGATCGGTGACAGTTGAAGTGAGAGTGGTCTCCTCCATGAAAACAGGCGGCTCGCTGTCTATTTCGGGGCGTGGAGCTTTCATATTCCTCAGCCCGAGGAAAACTCCGCCTATGACCGCAATGCAGGCGACGGAAAGTCCTGCCATTTTAAAGAAAGTGCGACTGCGGTGTGTCTCAGCGGTAAAAACGACCATATATCCGTCGCTTCCATCCCTTTTATCCATCATTTTCTGAAAGCAGCTCTCATACATCCGCCGACTTGTATCCTCATCCGTGGAGGGATATTTTTCAGCTATTTTCTCAATAATGCTGCTGTCGGCGCTGTGGAGAACGTCCTGTAATTTTCTTTTTTTGTTCATGCTTTCCCTCCTTTACAGGGTGATATCAAGGTCTGCCAGCGCTTCTTTAAGGCGCTTAACCGCCCGCCTGCACCGACTTCTTACTGTTATCGGGTTCATATCAAGTACCCTTGCGATCTCCGTGGAATTTCTGTCGAAGAAGTATTTCTGTATGAGAATATCCGAATCGGGACTTCCCATAGCCTCGATCTTTTGCAGTATCATCCCTGCAAGCTGTGAATTTTCAACATTTTCCTCCACGTTGTCCGATGAGGTAAGACCGCTGACATTTTCGTCGTCAATAGGCACATTTCTTGCAGCTTTTCGGTTCAGACTGCGGTACACATCTATAGCTCTGCGTCGGGCAGAAGTGCCGATATAGGCTTTCAGCGAACCGCCGTGCCCTGTGTCATAGCTGACCATTACATCGCTCAGAACGTCCGTAACACATTCTTCAACGTCACGGCTGCTGCCAACATTCCTCAGTATGTTGTACACTATTGTATAGACGTAGTTATGGTACTCGTCAAACAGCAGTTTACAGCCATTTTCGGGGGATATTTTCATCTGAGCGATTATTTCCCTGTCTGTCATCGGCTTACCTCCTTTCTGAAAAAATTCAGTGCTTTATCTCTATACACATACGGCGCACAATGGCAAAGTGTTGCAAAAAAATTATGGAAATAAATATTTGTAAAAAAGCGGCGAAGCCGCATAGACCGGGGTCAAGGGAGATGTTATCTCCCTTGCGGAGAGGGGGACGGGGGGTGACTCCCTACAGTGTAGGGAGATGTCAGCGTAGCTGACAGAGGGTCGTCGCTCCTGTTAGGAGGCAGAGCCTCTCCTAAAAAGTAGTAAATCCAGCAAAGCGTAGATTTACGGCTGTTTAACAAGCATCCCCCTCGGCTTGACCGACGAAATAATTATCGATTATTATTGCTAAAGCAATATAACAGAAAAGCCATAGCAATCATGATTATGCTATGGCTTGAAAAACTTATTCAAAGGATTGTCTCTGTGAGAAAAATGCGGCGAAATAGCAAACCGCCGATATAAGCGCAATAACTGCAAGAACTGTGAAATATGCCTGCTGTCCCGAAAGCCTTGAAGCCGCCGCACGGCAGCCCACCGAGAGGAACGATACCCAAAGTCCTGAGACTGCCGCTATAACAGCCATGTTCTTCATCTCACGCTTGTAATAGAACAGTGCATAGACCGCAAACACGCCAAGTATAGCCAGATTCATCGCTATCGTCACCGCTGTGAACACCGTATCGCTGTTTCTCACATCCGCCGAGCGAACCGCCAGTGACATTATCGAGAGCAAAGCGGAAGTACCGAGGATACCCATACTGTGCCCGTCGTCGCTGTAAACAAAAAGCAGAGCCGCTCCCACGGTCAGCGCCAGTATCAGCAGAAGTTCGATGATACCGACCGCCCCGACGACTGTACTGATATTGTCCGAAGCGCCGCCCGAACGGCTGTAGGAATAGTAGACGAAAGCGGTACAGATGTGGGTGAGCGTAAGCCCGAGAAAGGCGGACATAATGGTTATCGCACCAATATTCTTTTTAGGAAGCATGGGTGGTACTCCTTTCAATAATCGGAAAAAACCGTACCACAGCCACGAGTTGCCGCAGTACGGAATTTTTTTATAAGAAAATAATGAACACCTTGTACAAAGCATATATGAAGTTTTTATTCACCATTTATGCTATGATTATATTATACACGCTTATGTGAAAAATGTCAAGTAAAAAATTCATCTTCCGCAATTTTTAGTAATAACCAACAATAATTGCACACTTTTTTTAACACCTGCTATTTAGAGAGGACAGGATTTTTTGGGGATGTAACTTTTTGGGGGTGTTGAACATATGGCGTTCGCAATTGCTAAGTATACCACAAACACAAATTAAGTCAAGACCAAGGCAAGCGCCATAAATGGCGGTCTTGACTTAATTTGCGTTTGTGGTTCGGGGCAATTACGCAAACGCC
>JAFVBU010000257.1 GCA_017479805.1 Ruminococcus sp. | reverse complement strand
GAGGAATAAAAAACAAAGTGCAAACCCTGCACTATACAATAAAAAAGGAGTGAATTACAATGCCGGGTACAAGAAAGCTGGGCAGAACATCTGACCATAGAAAGGCTATGCTCAGAGGCATGGTAACTTTCCTTCTCGAAAACGGTCAGATCGAAACTACCGTTACAAGAGCTAAGGAAGTTCGTGCTGTTGCAGAAAAGATGATAACCATCGGTAAAAATAATGATCTGCACTCCAAGCGTCAGGTATTATCATACGTAACTAAGGAAGATGTTGCGAAGAAGCTCTTCGACGAGATCGCTCCAAAGTATGCTGACAGAAACGGCGGTTATACACAGATCGTAAAGATCGGTCCTCGCCGTGGTGACGCTGCTGAAATGGCTATTATCAAGCTGGTTTGATCGCAGATATATGTTAAAAAAAACGTCCCTGTCAGGGGCGTTTTTTTAGTTATCAGTTATTAGGAAGTAGAAAGTAGTAGGGGCGGATATCATCCGCCCAAAAGATAGCCGCATTGTAACCCACGGGAGGGCGAGGGCGCCCTCCCCTACAACCTGATACCTGAAAAACTAAGCACTAATACACTTATACACTTATACACTCATACACTTACTTACTTAAAATGTTCATTTTTTATTGACATTTTTTTCATTTTGCGTTATAATAATAGTAATAATTACTTTGTGCAGAAAGAAGGCAGATCTACTATGACTAACGACAAGGGATTAAAAGTTCTCATCGTTGATGATGATAAAAATATATGCGATCTTCTCAGACTTTATCTTGAAAAAGACGGCTACAGCGTTCTTCTCTGCCATGACGGCGACGATGCTGTTGTTAAGTTCAAGGCGCTGTCTCCCGATATGGTGCTCCTTGATATCATGCTCCCAGGCAAGGACGGCTGGCAGGTGTGCCGTGAGATAAGAAAAATATCTAACGTTCCGATAATCATGATAACCGCTAAGGGCGAGACTATCGATAAGGTGATCGGTCTTGAGCTGGGGGCTGACGACTATATCGTAAAGCCTTTCGACGCTAAGGAGGTCATCGCTCGTATCAACGCTGTTACAAGGCGTGTGGGCACAGGTTCTCCCGAGCCCGAGCAGAAAGAAGTGCACTACGACAAGCTCTCTGTAAATATGGACAGCTATGAGCTTAAAGTCAACGGCAAGATCATCGATACTCCCCCGAAGGAACTGGAGCTTCTCTATTATCTGGCTTCAAATCCCAACAGGGTCTATACCCGTGACCAGCTTCTGGACGAGGTCTGGGGATTCGAGTATTACGGCGATTCACGTACCATCGACGTTCATATCAAGCGCCTCCGTGAAAAGCTGGAGGGTATCTCCGAGAAGTGGACTCTTAAAACCGTATGGGGTGTCGGTTATAAGTTTGAGGCTGACGAAGAAGAATAATCAACAGGGGACTGTGTGTCCCCTTGTTTTGTATAACGGCATTAGTGCCGATCGAGGTGAATGGAGTGGAGTTGAATAACTACAAAAGCTCTTACTACAGACTGCTGATAACGGCTATGTTCATCATAGTCTCTCTCGTTGTCACTCTGGGCGTCCTTACAGTCTCGCTCAGTACTGCGGTCTATAAGAGTACTAAGCTGGAACAGCTCAGGAATTACGGGGATGTTTTTATATCCTGCTATAAGGATGAGTTCTACCGTTCGGAGGATCACCGCTCGGTTGTGATGATGTCCCTTTACAGCAGGTTTTCGGCTGATGATGATTATAATATCTACGTCTACGACGGCTCGGGCAAACGGCAGGTGTCCGAACAGGATGTAAGCGGCGATGCAGGCAGGGATGTGCCTGATACCGAAACTATGTCCGCTGAGATGATGAGACACCTCGATGTCAATGATTATCTTGACTTCGACAGCAGCCATATCTCGAAAAATGAGCCTTATATCCTCTACGGTACGCAGTTTTTCGTTGCGGGACAGAGTAACTCTACACCCTCACCGATGTATGCCGCTGTCTATGAGGACTCATCGGATATCAATAGCTTTACCATAAAATGCTCGGTGCTTTACTTTGCACTGGGGCTTGCAGGCACGGTTATCGCCTATTTCCTGCTGAAACGCCGTATCCGCAAGCAGTCAGCTTTTGAGTACGACTTCATGAGGATATCGGAAATGTACGCAAAGGGCGACTTCTCCGAGACTATCAGGACTGATATCCCCGGCACTACAAAGGAAATTGCGGAGTACGTCAATGCCATTGCCGCAAACGTTGCCAACAGCGAGGAAACTTCAAAGACGTTCATCGCCAATGTCTCCCACGAGCTGAGAACTCCTATGACTACAATAGGCGGATTTGTGGACGGTATACTTGACGGCACTATCCCGAAAAGCCGTCAGAACGAGTACCTCGTGCTTGTATCAAAGGAAATAAAGCGTCTGAGGATACTCATAAGCTCCATGCTCAATATGTCACGCTTTGAGTCGGGTACACTTTCCCCTAACTTCAAGGACACCAATATCACCGACCTTGTGATACAGACAGTTCTCATGTTCGAGAAGAAGATAGACGACAAGCACCTTGAAGTTGAGGGCTTGGGAAGCGGACGTATCGATGCCGAGGTGGATGCCGACCTTATGCAGCAGGTTATTTACAACCTTGTGGAAAACGCAGTAAAATTCATCGACGAAAGAGGTACGCTGTCATTCCGCTTTGAGAAGCTGGACGGCATGGTCACCATCGGCATAAAGAATACGGGCGAGGGCCTGACAAATGAGGAAATAGCGCAGGTATTCGACAGATTCTACAAGACGGATTCATCACGTGGAAAGGATACCACAGGTCTTGGTCTGGGACTTTCCATATCACGTAAGATAGTACATCTCCACGACGGACACATCGTTGTCAAGAGCGTTCACGGCGAGTATACCGAGTTCCTTGTGGAGATACCTGAAAAGAGAAGCAGCGTTAAGAAAGGATAATATATGGAAGAAAGAGACACCAACCTCGGGCAGATGAACGAGCCGTCGGAAGCTCCGCCGCTTGCTCCTGCTGCTCCCGAAACGGAAGTGACGGAAAGTATAGCTCCGCCGCCTGTACAGCCGACCGCACCAATAGAGAGCACTGAAAGTACAGTGCCACCTCAGCAGTCTGCGCCGTCGGTAAGCCCATACGCTCCGCCGCCGACACCGTCTGCGCCTGTTACACCTCAGCAGCAGGGGATAGCGCCCCAGTCTGCTCCTATGGGTAACAGCTATAACAATGTGCAGTCAGGCACGGCTGTTCCTCCTCCACAAACACCGAGGAGACCCGTGTACGATAAATTCATGTATGAGCCCATCGGCTTCGAGGGCTATGACCGCAGAGAGCATATTCCGCCTCCGCCCCCCGAGCCGCCGCAGTTCAGTGAAATGGCTGAGCTTTTTGCAGAGCCTGAGAAGAAGCCTGTTGAGAATGAGACAGTGGGACTAAAGCTCGTAGCCGCTCTTATTGCAAGCTGTATCATTATCGGTATCATAGGCATTGCCTACGATGTGGCAAACAGCAAAAAGGCACTCTCCAACTTCAAGAGCAGCGGAAATGTTGTGCTGTACAGCGAGAAAAAGCCTGAAAATGCAAAGGACACCGAAAGCTACAAGGACGAGAACGGCAGATATACCACAGAGGGCATAGCTGAGCTTGTACGCCCGTCCATTGTGGAGATATACACCTACAGTGACCCTGCCCACAGAGACCTTTTAGGCACAGGCTCGGGAGTTGTGCTGTCGGACGAGGGCTATATAGTGACCAATGCCCATGTGCTTGAATCGGACGGCTATCACACCATCAAGACCATCGACGGCGACTCCTACAGCGCAAAGATAGTCGGCAGAGATGTCAAGACCGATATCGCAGTTGTAAGCGTTAACGCCAAGGGACTTGTTCCTGCTGTTTTAGGCGATTCGGATGAATCCGTGGTCGGCGAGCAGGTGGTGGCTATAGGCAACCCTGCCAACCTTTCAAGCACCGTTACGGACGGTATCATTTCAGCCGTAAACCGTAAGATAAGGAGCGATTCTACGGGCTTTGAGATGGACTGCATACAGACAAACGCCGATATCAGCCCCGGAAATTCGGGCGGTGCGCTTGTCAATATGTACGGTCAGGTGATCGGTATAACCTCGTCAAAATATGTAAGCTCCAGCTTTGAGGGTCTGGGATTTGCCATTACTATCAACGAAGCAAAGCCCATAATCGAGGAGCTGATAAACAATGGCTTTATCGGCGGACGTTTCCGCATTGGCATTTCTCTCCTTGATATGTCAACAGCAACGAAGCGTACAATGATAGAGGACGCTATCGGCGAGAAGCTGCCTGAGAATTTCAAGGGCGTGTATATATCTAAGATAGACAAGGAATGCGATATAGCCAATACCGAGCTTAAAGAGGGCGACTTTATCACGGAGATAGACGGTACACCTGTTTCGACTTATGATGAACTGTATAATACTATAAGTGCAAGTCATGGGGCAGGGGATACGGTTAAGGCTACTTGTGCACATCTTAGTGAGGGGAAGCCGAGTTATTATAAGATAGAGTTTAAGCTGATGGAAGATACGTCGGGAAATTATTAAAAGCAAAGAAAAAAATAAAAAAAGCGGCGAAGCCGCCAAACACCGGGAGTCCAGAGGGTTCACAACACTTTGGCGGAGGGTGAACGAGGGGGGCAGAGCCCCCCTAACAAAGCAGTAAGACGGGCAAAGCCACGTCTTACGGACGTTCCATAAAAAATAACGGTCAAGCCGATGGGAGTAACCTCCACTATCAACGGCTTGACCGTTACTTGCATCTTCACGTCCGTAAAGCGCAGCTGCGCTCGCTTTACTACAGCTTAGGGGGACGCTGTCCCCCTCGACCACCCTCTGCAAGGGAGATAACATCCCCCTTGACCCCGGTCTGTTGCGGCTTCGCCGCTTTTTTATTTTTATTTTTTCTTTCTTCTTTCTTTTTGTTTTAGTTATCACAATTTTTCGGTCTCTTTGAATTCACCCCATATACTCCCCCAATTCCCCCTGCAACCACCATCATCACCAATTTCCTCACTCCCGTCATATCCCCACCTATCATCACTCCGCAGGTCATCAGCACCAAAAACATCGTCACACCGCACAATACCCCGAAAATTATCCCCCTGTGTCGGCGGTATCGTCCGCATATATACGCTCCGACAAATGCCCCGACAATGACCGATGTATAAGCAAATACGTTCGCAAGCCCCATATCTTTAAGCAGAAAGCGTATGAGCACGGAGAATACCAATGTGCACAGGACAGCCGCAGAAAGCCCTATCCCTGCGGATAAAAGTATGCTGAGGATACCGCTCCGCCATACCGACCTGCTGTTTTTACGCATAAAAAGTCCCCCCACATAAAACGGTTTTATCCATTCTATGCGGAGGGGCGCTTGATTATTCTTCTGACTTCTTGCTCTTTTTGGTATCGTCCACAACACCTGCTGACTCAAGAGGTGACTTCTTTGCAGGCTTGGCAGCCTTTATACGTTCAGCGGCTGTGACATTCTCGGTGATAGCCCAGTTCTTTATTCTGAGCTTGTGCTTTGCACCGCCTGTCTCGATAACAACAGTGTCGTCGCCGATGCTTACAACGATACCAACGATACCGCCGCCTGTAACTATCTCGTCGCCGACCTGTATATTAGCCTGCATTTCCTTCATTTCCTGATCACGCTTTTTCTGCGGTCTGATGGCGATGAAGTAGAGCAGCGCAAAGAGTATCACCATAGGGAGGAACATACTCAACAGCGAGCCTGTGGGAGTCATCTGCTGAGTGGCAGCATTTGTAGCAGCCTGAGCCTCATCCTCTGCGAAAGCTGACATTGCGTTGCTGCCTGCCATTACAGCAGCAGCCGAAGCGGAAGCGATAACGCTGAAAATTCTTTTCTTTAACATAACTATCTCCATTCTGCCTTGCGGCAAATCATATCAGATTTTATTATATCACAGAATATGTGGAAATGCAAGGGCTATGCTGAAATTTTCACGGAAATTAGTGTATAAGTGTATGAGTGTATTAGTGATTAGTTGTCAGAATGTAGAAATAATCAGCGGATGACCAATGGTCGTCCATACAAATCGTAACCGCACATTTCAGCGATACCGGCGGGCGCACGGAATGCGCCCCTACACCTACACTTATTTTTAGGTGTCAGATTGTAGGGGACGGCGTCCTCGACGTCCCGTTGGTAACGTAACGAATATGAGTATAACATTGTAGGGGAGGGCGCCCTCGCCCTCCCGTGTTTATATTGTGACCGCCACTGGGAGCCCGAGGGCGGGCTCCCCTACAACCTACAACCTGAACACCTGACAAAAACGCTCTTGCAATACAGAGTGATTTATGTTATACTATTATCTATAGGGATTTTTTCTAAGAAAGGAATTATTAACATGAAAATCAGAAAAACTATTGCATTTATCCTCGCATTGGCTGCAATGACGGGTATTTCGGGTTGCGCTGACAAGGAAGTGTCCTCGTCGGAGGTGAGCAGCAGTATATCGGAGGAGGAGACTACACAGTTTCAGGTCTCACTTCCCGACGATGTGCAAAGCAAGCTGGACGACCTGAAAAAGCCGTTTTATACCGTTTCGGGAGATACCTATGAGCTTGAAAATTTCCGCTTCGATATAAGCGAAAACTTCACATTCAAGGAGGACTCCGACGATACCATCGTATTTCAGTGCAAAAACAAGCCGATAGTTTTAGGTGTGATACGCTATGCAGAAATGGGCAACCAGACAGCAATGTCCGCAGCAAAGGGTATAGCAAAAGCCTGTGAGGAGAAAGGATATAGGGCTGAGGTCGCAGAAATAGAGCGCTCTGACTGCGAGTGTGCCTGCGTAAAGGCTGACAAGCCTGTGGAAATACTTGAATTGGCGGAGTATACTGACAGTATGCACTGTGACTACTTCTTTGTGAGAAAAGAGCGTTCATTATTCAGCTTTCTTATTTCCTATGCGGATGCTGACGAAGAAGCCGCTTACGGTTATGCCAACGATCTTATGGACAATTTGGAGTACACAGGCGATGTGTTCATAGATTCCGAGCCCGATACTTATGAGAACGACTACTTTATCATCGAACACGATGATAAATGGTATGCTAATGATGAAGGCATCGCCGATCAGTATACACAGTCCGCAAAGGTAAGGTACTCACTGGTGGATGACGAGGCTCTGATCTATGCAGGTATCACTCTCAAGGGCTCCTCTCAGATAGAAGAAGCCTCCTCCGAGGAAAGAGCTGAAAAGTCTTATGAGAGCAGAAAGGAAAGCGCATTTTCTGACAATGTGAAAAAAGAGGAAAGCGAGATATTGGGGCATAAGGCTGTCTGCGTTTCAATGAACGTTAACTTAGCCGATGATTTAAGCAATTATATGAGGAATTATTACTTTGACGAGAACGGCAAATACTACCTGATATCCCTTGTTGTCCCTGCCGATGATGACGGCACTGTTGAAAAGGATATCGAGGAATTGCTTGAGCATATAACGCTGAAATAAACGCTCTCAGAAAGGAAAATGATTTGAACACGAAAAGAATATCCGCCTTTCTGCTTGCAGGTGCTTTGCTGACAGCTTGCGGCGGATGCGGTAAAACCGAGGAAGAAGTCTCTGTTTCAGAGGAAAGCTCCGCTGCTGAGATGACTACCGAAAAGGAAACGCTCCCGTCAGGTGTTTATGAGCCTTCGGGTACGGGTCTGCACTTTGATCTGGGCGAAATATTTGATATTACGGAACAGGATAACTCGTTATGTCAGCTCGAATGTAAGGATGAACCGATATATGCCGTAATAAAAGACTGCCATTATATGATCCATACAACTTCTATGGCAAAGGCACAGGAACGTCTGGAAGAGCTGGAAGAAGAATACAAGGACTGCGAGCTGAGCGTATACGATAATCCCTACAGCGACTGTGTGCGTATAAGATATACGAAAACGGACGAAGATGAGCCTGATACTGTCATGTATCTGGATGAAAACTTTGTGCGTATGGAATATTCGGCATTCAGGCTCATACTTATCTATCCCGAGTCATATATTGATGAGATCGACGAGTATACCGATCATGTACTAAGTTCCGTTACCCATGAAAGCCCTGTTGTTGCAGAGCATAAAGGCGGTACCATAGAAAATGAATTTGTTTCTGTAGACTACAGTGATAAGTTTTATGCTGATGAATCTGTCTATCCTGATGACGTTGAAAGTGCAAGGGAACAAGGCGATGAGATCGAGCAGGAGCTGACCTTTCATTACAATATGTCAGACCTGCCGTGGGCTGATGATATGCAGCTCACGGTCAAAGTGACCGAGAACAGCGTTCACGGTACATATGAAGAATATGCTGACTATACGTATGATTCGTGGCAAAGCGACATCAATCATGACATGGGTATCGAAGTCGACAGCCTTGAAAGAAGCGAGGAAACATTATTCGGACATGAGGGCTGCCGCATTTCTCTGAACTCTACATATAATAATGGAACGGTCCATATCACAGAGCATATATTCGGAGACGGCGGCAGGGTAATCTCAATATCCGAACGTTATTCACCAAACGAAAATGATATATGGCAGAAGGATATAAAGGAACTTATGGACAGTATTGTTCTTAAATAAATCTCAGGAGGAAAAACAATGAAAAACATATTAGTAGTAGGCGGAGGCGGACGTGAACACGCCATTATAATGAAGCTGGCTGAAAGCAAGAACGTTGGCAAGCTGTACTGTACCCCCGGAAACGGCGGTATCTCAAAGTACGCTCAGTGCTTCAATGTAGGCGCTACCGACATAGACGGCGTAGTTGCTCTTGCTAAGGAATTAAAGCCCGACATGGTGGTTGTCGCTCCCGACGATCCGCTGGTTCTCGGCATGGTGGACGCTTTGCAGGCTGAGGGCTTCATGACATTCGGTCCAAAGGCAAATGCCGCTATAATCGAAGGCTCTAAGGTATTCTCAAAGGAGCTTATGAAGAAGTACAACATCCCTACAGCTTTCTATGAGGTTTTCACCGAGTCCGACAAGGCTATAGCTTACCTCAAGGAGCAGAACAGCTACCCTGCTGTTATCAAGGCTGATGGTCTTGCTCTGGGTAAGGGCGTTATCATCGCTCAGAATGAGGATGAGGCTGTAAAGGCTGTACATGATATGATAGACGAGCTGAAATTCGGCAAAAGCTCTGCACGTATAGTTATCGAGGAATTCCTGACAGGTCCTGAGGTGTCTGTGCTTTCATTCACGGACGGCAAGACCATCGTGCCTATGATATCCTCTATGGACCACAAGAGAGCCCTTGACGGCGATATGGGACTTAACACAGGCGGTATGGGTACAGTTTCTCCTAACCCGTACTACACCGAGGATATAGCCAAGGAGTGCATGGAGAAGATATTCCTCCCCACTATGAACGCTATGAACGCTGAGGGACGCACCTTTGAGGGCTGTCTCTACTTCGGCCTTATGCTCACTCCAAAGGGACCAAAGGTAATTGAGTACAACTGCCGTTTCGGTGACCCTGAGACACAGGTAGTGCTCCCTATGCTTGACGCTGACCTCTATGAGATATTCGAGGCTATCTACAACCATGAGCTTGACAAGGTTGATATCAAGTGGCACAAGGGAAGCTGTGCTTGTGTAGTAATGGCAAGCGGCGGCTATCCCGAAAGCTACCCCAAGGGCATCGAGATGAACGGCTTCGACGATATGGGACAGGTGAAGAACTGCTTCGTATACCACGCAGGCACTAAGCTCAGCGAGGACGGAAAGTTCCTGACCAACGGCGGACGAGTTATCGGTGTGACAGCAAAGGGTGAGACCTTGCAGGCTGCACTTGACACCGCTTATGAGGGAGTAAAGGGCATCAGCTTTGAGGGTGCACACTACAGAAAAGACATCGGACAGCGAGCATTGAAGGCTCTCAGCTAAGGAGCAGGCTATGCGTGAAAAACTGAACAACGGCTTTTTCTTCGGAATGATAGGGAATATCCTGTTCATAGCCTTTGCGCTGGTGTGTATGGTCTATCTTCACACATACAGTGCAGAAAGCGTTTTCTCGGAGATACTTGGTGCAATAGCCTATATCATAGAATTTCTGGGATTTGCCATGCTTCTTTTTGCGGATTATCTTATATGGAGCTCCGCAAGGGACAGAAAGCTGATGAAGATAGGATTCCTGGCATACATCCTGATAGAAGCGCTGATGATGGTGCTGGAGCTGAATTCCTACAGAATAAAGGCGTATGCTCCATACTCGCTGAAGCTGGCTATTCTTCACACGCTTATTTCGGCAGTAGTATGCTTTATATTCTTACAGCTTGACAAGGAGAACAAGAAGTATGAGTATCTGATAATTGCCTGCATAGCCATAATATTTGTGGGAATGTTCGGCAGTATCATAGGAATAAGGATATATTTCAGCATATTCCTCAATGCCGCAGCATTTACCGTGCTTTTCGGCGGAATCCGTTATCTCACCCAAAGAGGAGAGATAGAAATAGACTGTCACGGCGACAATCCCAGACCTGCTGAGTATTCCAGCGACTTTTTCGATTGACGAGCTGACGCCGGCTCGGTCGATTTTATATCCTGTATCGACATACCCTCATGTTCAGACAGTGATGTAGGGTCGGATATCATCCGCCCGTGCGATCCATAAAAACATCAAAAAAGGCACATTTCAAAATATGAAATGTGCCTTTTAATTATTTACCGTCAGCCTCACTTTTAGCTATGTATAACTCAACGGAATTTGCACACATAAGCGTTACAAATGCGAATGTGTAAAGGTATGCAAGAAAATTCCTTATCGTGGTTATGGAACTTAAAAGCTGTACCGTTCCCATGCCCTCGGATACTGCCGAGCGGATGGCTGCGGTGTACAGAAAAGCTGCGGCCGCTGTCACAAGGATGAAGCATAATACCGTAAGTATCAGCATAAGCAGGCTCTTGCTCCTGCTTATTTTGTCCGAGAAGCAGCCCACACCGCACAGCACCAGAAATGCCGCAGGTACAGCCGCCTGTGCAAGCAAAAGCTGTTTTGTGCCTGCACTCAGCTCTGTATCCATAAGCTCCTTTATACTGCCGTAGCCCATGAGAATGGCGGCAATATGAGGATTCAGCACCACGACTATATTCAGCAGTATCCCCACGCCTGTGAAAACAGCGGCGATAACTGCCAAGGTTCGCAGAAAATTCGGTCTGTTCATAGCACCGCCTTACTTCATGTGGTCTACGTGTCTTACCTCGTCCATGCCCAGAGCGGCGGAGGTGCATACGATAACAAGTGAAGCCACATTGAGTATCCCCAGGAAGAACCAGATATATTCAGCCTTCTGTATCATCCATTCCTCCGACATGAATATCATCTTTGAATGGTTGAGGATAACTCTTGCAACGGCGTGCTCCGCTATGTAAGCCAGCAGCCAGAGTATGGGAGCGGCTTTAAAGGTCTTTCTGCACCGCTTTATTGAGAATCCAAGCTCCATGCAGCCGAATGTGTATATCAGATAAGGCAGCCACAGAAGCGGCAGCGGAAACATCATCAGCTTATTTCTGCCACGTATCATAGCTTCGGGATGAAGCTCCTTGAAGCTGTCCGAGGATATCAGTTTGAGTATGAGATCGCCCAGCACTACCGTAAGTATTGCAAGCACGATATAAGCGATGGTCAGTGAAGCAGCGACGATGTAAAGGTTGCGGACGGATATAGATTTGTATTTCATTATATTTTTCCCTATTCATCGGGGGAGGAAAGCCTCCCTGCGCTATTAGTGGTGGAACAGACGGATACCTGTGAATGCCATTGCGATGTTGTACTTGTTGCAGGTCTCGATAACGTTGTCGTCACGGATAGAACCGCCCGGCTCAGCGATGTACTCAACGCCTGACTTCTTAGCTCTCTCGATGTTGTCGCCGAATGGGAAGAATGCATCAGAACCGAGGCAAACGCCTGTATTCTTTTCGAGCCATGCTTTCTTTTCCTCTCTTGTGAATACAGCAGGCTTTACCGTGAATATTCTCTGCCACTCGTCCTCACGGAGAACGTCCTCGTACTCGTCGCCGATGTAAACATCAATAGCATTGTCACGGTCAGCACGGCGGAGATCGTCAACGAACTGGAGTCCCATTACCT
>JAFVBU010000256.1 GCA_017479805.1 Ruminococcus sp. | reverse complement strand
GTAGTGGAGCTTATGCTGACCGAGGAGATGTTCGTGCCGAATGATATTTACATCGACAATAAGGCTGACCGTATGTCCATCATCACGGGACCCAATATGTCGGGTAAATCCACATATATGCGCCAGACAGCCCTTATCGTGCTCATGGCTCAGATAGGAAGCTTCGTTCCTGCGGATTCGGCTAAGATATCCGTTGTGGACAAGATATTCACCCGTGTCGGAGCGTCCGATGACCTGACAGCAGGACAGTCCACATTCATGGTGGAGATGAGTGAGGTCTCGGATATCCTGAAAAATGCAACTCCCGACAGCCTTGTGATTCTTGACGAGGTGGGACGTGGTACTTCCACATTTGACGGTGTCAGCATTGCCCGTGCAGTTGCCGAGCATATCGTAAATTCAAAAAAGCTGGGCTGCAAGACGCTTTTTGCTACCCATTATCATGAGCTTATCGGCCTTGAAAACGAACTTGAAGGTGTGAAGAATTACAGTATCGCCGTAAACAAGCACGGCGGAAACATCCGCTTCCTGAGAAAGATAGTCCGTGGCGGAGTAGACGAAAGCTATGGCATTGATGTTGCGAAGCTGGCAGGACTTCCTGCAAAGGTGGTAAGCCGTGCAAGGGAGCTTCTTGCAGAGATGGAAGCCGCTCACGCAAGCGAAAAGCCTGTAGTTACCGAGGAGCGTCAGCAGCTAAGCTTCGGCGGAGCAAGCCGTGAGAGTGCTCTTGAAATGCTGGAAAAGACCAATATAGACGAACTGACTGACAGCGAGTGCCGTGAACTACTCAAGGACATGGCGGCGCTTTTGAATTGAGAATTGAGAATGAAATCCCATGAAAATTCGGAATTCGGAATTGAGGTGTCCCCTTACGGGGACGATAAAAATATTAATCATTTAAATTTGTCAGTGAAGCTGACACAATAATTCTCAATTCTCCATTAATTACGCATTACGCATTACGAATTATGAATTAATAAGAGAGGGGGGCGCTTATGCCCGCATATTTCAGTATTTATGTTGAATTCAGCAGATACGAGCTGGATTACGATACAGTCAAAAAGCTTTTCAGCTACCTTGATTTCGCAGGCCTTAAATTCAAGGGCGGATTCCATGAAAGCAAGGATAACAGCGTTGATGAGATAAACGACTGGAATCAGAAAAAACTGGAGGATAATTACGTTCTCGGCTATACTGAGGATGCTTCAAACGATTACAAGCAGTTCTGCTTTGAGTACGGCGGATTCTCCGAAGTAAGGGGATTCTTCATGAACGGCAATCCTACGGAAAAGGAATTCGAGCTGAGCATTATCATCCCCGAGGATGAAGTTGTCAATGAAGACGGCAGCTACAAGGCAGATGCTGTGCAGAAGCTGAAAGACTTCGCACGTATCCTCTGGGTAATGTCTGAGGTAAGAACTATACAGACAGGTCTTGAACTGGGCGAGGGAAGCGTACCCGAAAGTGAAATAATGGCAGGTTCAGCACCTTCCGCTTATCCCTTTGCAATAGTTTCTCAGAAGATGTTCGGTCAGATGAAACAGGACGACTATGACTTCGAGGAGATAAATGCAGGCGGAGTTATAGTGATACCGAAAAAACGCAATATTGTCTGAACGTAAGCGACCCGATCAATAAGAAAGGAGCATGGCGATGCCGCCTATCAATATACTCAGCAAAGAAATATCAGAGCTTATTGCCGCAGGTGAGGTCATAGAAAGGCCTTCCTCTGTAATAAAGGAACTGGTGGAAAACTCCATAGACTCAGGCGCAAGGCATATCACCGTCGAGATAAAAAACGGCGGTACGACCTATATGCGTGTAACCGATGACGGCTGCGGAATGTCATTCGGTGACGTACCAAAGGCATTTCTCCGCCATGCTACCAGCAAGATAACCGCCAAGGAGGACCTTGACAACATCCTCACTCTCGGTTTCCGTGGCGAGGCACTTGCCTCCGTTGCGGCTGTGGCGAGAGTGGAAGTCCTCACCAAGCAGAGAGAGGATGCACTCGGAACGCTTTACGCCATTGAGGGAAGCGAAGAAAAGGCACACGAAGAAAGCGGATGCCCCGACGGTACGACTATCATAATCCGTGACCTTTTCTACAATGTGCCTGCACGTCAGAAGTTCATGAAAAAGGACGTAACAGAGGCAAATGCGGTCAGCAACATCCTCCAGAAGATAACCATGTCACACCCCGATGTGGCTTTCAAGCTTATCCGTGACAACCGTGTGGAGTTCAACTCCAGCGGCGACGGCGAGCTTTTTTCTGCGGTATATGCGGTCTACGGCCGTGACTTTGCCCGTGACCTTATGGAAGTTGATTACGAATACGAAGGCATCCACGTAGGCGGATACGTAATCAAGCCGCTTTATTCCAAGAACAACCGTGCTTTTCAGAATTTCTTCGTAAACGGCCGATATGTCCGTTCAAAGCTTTGTTCATCTGCGTTGGAGAATGCCTACACCAACATGATAATGACAGGAAAATTCCCTGCCTGCGTGCTGATGATAGATCTTCCCCCTGTGGCCATGGATGTAAACATCCACCCGACAAAAGCGGAGGTGCGCTTTACCAACGAGAGAAACGTGTCGGATGCGGTGTATTTCGCTGTGAAGAACGCCATGATGAAGGACGGCCTTATCTACGAATTTGAGCTGAAACCCCGTACTGACTGGACGAAAAAGGAGCCTGAGCCTGTTGAGATGAAACAGCAGGAGTTCATGTTCACTCCCGTTTCGCAGATAGCCGAGACAGAGCGCCGCATGGCTGAGGAAAAGCCTGCGGTACAGCCTGTGCAGGAGAAAGAGGAGGATATCCCTCTTGAAACTGCGGATATTGAGGTTTGCCCCGAATACAGCAAGCCCGAGCACGTGGC
>JAFVBU010000255.1 GCA_017479805.1 Ruminococcus sp. | reverse complement strand
TCTCTGATCTCGGTGAGAAGAACTTCTTCCTTCGGAGGCTCTGCGGGCTTCTCTTCTTCCTTCTTCTTGCCAAGGCTCATGAGCTTGTTTACAGCCTTTACCATGAGGAAGATGCAGAATGCCATGATGAGGAAGTTGATGATAGCTGTTACGAAGTGACCCCAGTTGAGGTACTGACCTGTGTCGCCGAGCTTGATCTTGCCGGCTACTTCAGCGCCGCCGATGCAAGCGATAAGGGGGTTGATGAAATCTTCTGTGAGAGCAGTAACGATGTTACCGAAAGCTGCACCGATGATAACGCCGACTGCCATGTCCATAACGTTGCCCTTGAGTGCGAATTCCTTGAATTCCTGTAAAAACTTCTTCATTTTTTACAACATCTCCTTAATATGAAAATTATGATTTATTAAATTTCCGGCAAGCCGGGAATTTCCACCTGTTTTTTGGTTTTCTTCGCCTTCATGGACTCGGGGAGCTCTATGGCGTCGATCTCGTCGTTGTAGGTCTTGGGTTTCTTTGGCATAGCCTGAACAGCGTGGTCTGCCTGTGCCATAAGAGCCTCTGTATGCTCGGTCACATTGGCTTCCAGCTCGTCTGCGTTGGCTTTGTCAGCCTTGTTCATTATGTTCCACGCCTTTGACTTCTCGTGTGCGCGGAGCTCACTTGCGTCAACGTCCTTTGTGGCACTCATATAGTCTATATGCTTTTCCTGCTTTTTGGCTTCAAGCTGGTCGGGATCGGCTATACCTGCTGCCCTCATATAGAACTTGTTGAACTTTGCAGGCTCATTCTTTCTGAGCTTGCTTGCGTCCACAAGGGGCGTATCGTTCATATAGGCGTCCTTTTTCTTCTCGAAGCGCTTCATGCCCTCGATCTCGTCGCCGCGCTTTCCGAAGAAGTCGTCGGCAGAGTCTACCTCTGCGTGCTCTGTAGCCTTTCCGCCGTCGAAGAACTCCCAGAAATCATCGGGCACCTCGACCTTTTCCTTATCCTCTGCGGGAGGCGGAGGAGGGATAGGCTTCAGGGGCTTTAACGGCGCTGCCTGCATACCTGCCATCTGTCCCATGGGAGCGCCCTCGTGAGTATCGGGAGCCTGAGGCTGACCGTACATCATGGGCTGACTGTAAATAGGCATACCGTTGGGGTCGTAGCCGATTATCTGAGGCTGACCGTACATCATGGGCTGACCGTAGATAGGCATACCATTGGGGTCATAGCCGATTATCTGGGGCTGACCATACATCATGGGCTGACCGTACATGGGCATACCGTTCTGGTCGTAGCCGACTATCTGAGGCTGACCGTACATCATAGGCTGACCGTACATGGGCATACCGTTCATCTGCTGAGAACCATTCTGCTGAGGAAGTCCCTGCATACCTCCCTGAGGAGGCATACCGTTCATCATGCCCTGCTGAGGGGGAAGTCCCTGCATACTGCCCTGAGGAGGTACGGCGTTCATCATGCCCTGCTGAGGGGGAAGTCCCTGCATACCGCCCTGAGGAGGTACGGCGTTCATCATGCCCTGCTGAGGGGGAAGTCCCTGCATACCGCCCTGAGGAGGTACAGCATTCATCATGCCCTGCTGGGGAGGAAGTCCCTGCATACCGCCCTGAGGAGGCATGGCATTCATCATGCCCTGCTGGGGAGAAAGTCCCTGCATACCGCCCTGAGGAGGCATACCGTTCATCATACCCTGACGGGAAGCCGTGTGCATATTGTTCTGTGGGCGCATCATGCCCTGATTGTTTAACTGAGCCTGTCTTACAGCCCTTGACTGCTCGGGGAGTGTAACTCGTCCTGTATCGAGCTTGGGGATAAAGGGCTCGTCGAAGCTGCTGAAATCGAACTCCTCATCTGAGTCGTTCAGCTCATCGGCGGTATAAAGATCGGAAGAAGACTCGCGCGAAGGTGTGTCACTAATTGTAAATGTTCCGCTTCCGAAGGTGTAGCCACCCGAAGCAGGATCTTCTTCAGAATGATATCCGCCCATATCGACCTGTTCAATATTGATATCCTGCGGATCTTCAAGATTGACTCCGCATTTTACGCAAAATCTGAAACCCGCTTCGTTATCAGTTCCGCATCGGGGACATTTCATAGAAATCACTCCTTATAGTGAAAATACAGTGATTTTATAGAAAAAACGAAACAGGCGGTACCCAAATGCCGCCCGCAGCAAGCTGTGCCCATACTTTCACAATATACATTATAGCATTAATTTAATTCTTTTTCAAGTGCTTACATAAAAGATTGTGCAATACAGCTTTAAAATATACCTGCTTTTTGTACAGATTACCACTATATGACGGAGTTATGGGGCTTTTAGCTAAATATATGGGATTTTAAGCAGTTGTATGAGGGGAAGCTTTTTGTGAAAACAGTACAATCAAACGTGGCGGATATCAGTTTGGATACAGCAGAATTACAAAGATGTTCCCCAACCTCTATATTTTCACAGAGAAATATGGTATAATGCTTATTAGACGCGTGTGTTTATACGGTCTGATATATTTTATGGTTCCGATATTCGTAGAAAAAGAGAGATAAAAAGAACAAAAGTAAACGGAGTTATTCAGACTCCCTATTTCAGCTGCACAGGCAGCGGATTGGAGCAGAACATATGTCAAAGCAGAAGATCAGCAAGGAAAAAAGCATAAGGCGTGCCAAAACTATGACAGAAGCTGTCATCAGCCTCGTACTTGTAGGCACCTGCGCTTTTTTTGTGAAGAATACTTTTTCCAATATGAAGGACGTAGGTTCGTCGCCTTACTTCGACCAGAATGATATAGAGATCCCCGATACTACGGACGTTACTGTACCCGACCCGAACCAGACCATCTATGAGTCATTTCAGGTAGATACAACGGACAAGTTCAAGGGCGACCTCATCCTTGTGAATGAGGAGCACCAGTATTTCGGCGGCGATGAGGACCTTGTCAGCATAACCGATATGAACTATGAAAACGAGATCAGCTGCTTTACCGCTGTTGACTCTACCTATACCATTCTCAGACATGTCTACGGTCCCATGGCAGAGATGGTTCAGGACTTCTACGATAAGTACAACAACGATACCCTTATAATATACGGTTCGTACAGAACTACCGAGTTCCAGCAGCAGCTCTATGAGGACGACCTTGCCCAGTCGGGCGACGGAGAGTCTACAAGAGTCGCAAAGCCCGGATTCAGCGAGCACGAAACAGGTCTTGCATTTGACTTTACCGAGTCGGTGAACCACGACTATGACGGCACCGGCGACTTCGCATGGATAAACGCAAACTGCTTCAAATACGGCTTTATCGTCAGATATACCGAGGCAAAGCAGAGACTGACCAAGATACAGGACGAGCCTTGGCACTTCCGCTATGTGGGCATTCCCCACGCTTATTACATGGACAGCAAGGACCTCTGCCTTGAGGAGTACATCGACCTCGTCCGCGAGCACCCATATGACGGAGAGCACCTTGAGTTCTCGGACAACGAAGGAAACGACTATGAGGTCTACTTCGTAGCTTCGGACGATGGCTCCGAAAAGACAACAGTGCCCGTTCCCACAGGTACAAGATATGAGATATCCGGCAACAATGTGGACGGCTTCATCGTAACAGTATATAAGGGTCAGAAGCCCGTTGTGGAGGAAGCTCCCACAAAGTCATTTGAGGACAGTGAGACCTCCGAGGATGAGACTGACAGCGAGGATACCGGAGAAAGTACCGACGAGAGCAGCGGCAGCGAGGAATATTGATAATATTTCCAATGAATAATTATTGCCCGAGGGCGGTCTTTGAACTGCCTTCGGGCTTATGTTTTGCGTAAAGAAAAAAGTGTTTTGTAAAATCCATTTTTATTAGTATTTGCTAACCAAATTTGAGATTTCAACGTATTGTGGGAGAAAAGTGCCGGTCAAAAAACTTTGACAGAAACTTGACATTTAAATTTTTTTGTGGTATAATGCATATGTCAAAGGTTCAAGAGAACTCATACAGAGTTATTCAGAACTTGTTTGATCAATGATTAGGAGGGTTTTTTCCATGAAAAAGTTATTATGTTTATCAACCGCTCTTCTTTGCCTCTCTGCAAGCCTTTTCAGCTGCGGAGATAAGAAGGATTCATCATCCAAGGATGCTGAGACTACTACTGCTGCAACAACTGCCGCAGATACTACAGCTGAGGATACTACAGTCGAGAAAAAGGCTGAGGGAGATGCTGATGTTTCCGATTATCTCGGCAAGTGGGAGTGCAAGGAGATCGTTATCGACGGCGAGAAGTCAGATAACTTCTACGAAATGGATGCATTTGCACTGTTCCAGATCGAGCTCCTCGAAGACGGTAAGGCTAATTTCTTCTCGTTCCTTGAGTTCAAGGAGGAATATGAGTTTACCGAGATCGAGTGGGAGCTTACAGATGATGGCAACATCAAGCTCATCGACGAGGAATTCTCTGACGAGGAGGATGACTTCGATATGTCACTGAAGGACGGAAAGCTTGTTATGGATATGAGCGATGATGAAAGTGAGTTCGTTGCTTACCTTGAAAAGGTCAACGAGTTCAGTGAGATACCTGAGGACGAGGAATTCTCCTTCGATTTCTCAACTGAAGGCGATTTTGAGTTCGATGAAGATGACTTCGACACTACAGTAACAGAAGCAAACTAATAACCGAAAATAGAAAGTGTGTTCAGAAAAAACGGCGGTCGCTCCGCCGTTTTTTTCTGTCAGGCGAAAAATATGGTCTCCCCCTTGACTTTTTTCTGCTGATATTGTATAATTATACTGTTAAGGGTATGGCTTCTGCGGACAGTTCGTGAAATTGGCTTGCCGTGGAAGAAATACAGAGCAATGGGAGCGTAAGCGAAGCAGTGCGACTTATTTCTGACCGACAATGAGCAGGTCTCGGACTGAAAATAAAGCGACAGCCGTGCAGCACCTTACAAAATTTAAAAATTTAATAATGCTTGTGTAGCACAGTTGGTAGTGCAGCTAATTTGCTGAGCAGACGACCGCTGCCGGTGGCAGAGGAAGGGAGCCTGCGAAGGAAAGAAATATGGAGCAATGGGAGCGTAAGCGAAGCAGTGCGACTTATTTCTGACCGACAATGAGCAGGTCTCGGACTGAAAATAAAGCGACAGCCGTGCAGCACCCTTACAAATTCAAAAATTTAATAATGCTTGTGTAGCACAGTTGGTAGTGCAGCGCATTCGTAATGCGCAGGTCGCAGGTTCGAGTCCCGTCACAAGCTCCAATGGCAAACCGCTTAGAATAGGCTTCTAAG
>JAFVBU010000254.1 GCA_017479805.1 Ruminococcus sp. | reverse complement strand
TGTCCGCTACGGCAGAACAGTGGATGTATTAGGCAGAAGCATGATAAACGTTATAAATACCGCCATAGAGATTGGCTATCTGGACGTTCCCCCGGGGATCATCATCGATATCGAAATGATGAACCGCTATGAAAGCGAGAGAATAGTCCTCATAACCACGGGAAGTCAGGGCGAGCCTATGTCCGCTCTCACAAGAATGGCTATGAACGACCACAAAAAGGTGAACATCACACCTATGGACTTCATCATAATCTCCGCTACCCCCATCCCGGGCAACGAGAAGTTCGTGACACGTGTGGTCAACGAGCTTATGAAATCGGGCGCTGAGGTAGTCTACGAGGCTATGTATGAGGTGCACGTTTCGGGTCACGCTTGTCAGGAGGAACTGAAGCTCATGCAGAGCCTCACCCGTCCTAAGTTCTTCATTCCCGTCCACGGCGAGTACAAGCACCTGAAAAAGCACGCCGACCTTGCTTTGCAGATGGGTATGCCGAAGGAAAATATCATTATCGCCGAGATAGGCAACGTTATCGAAACTGACGGAAACACTATGAAGATCGTTTCACAGGCGCCGTCGGGACGTGTTCTCGTTGACGGTCTGGGCGTGGGCGATGTTGGCTCGATCGTTCTCCGTGACAGAAAGCATCTGGCTCAGGACGGTCTTATCATCATCGTTATCGGTATCGAACGTGCTACCAACGAGATAGCTGCTGGTCCCGATATAATCTCACGTGGATTCGTTTACGTAAGAGAGTCAGAGGAGCTTATGGTCGAGGCTAAGCTGCTCCTTACAGATACTCTCAACAACTGCTCGGCTGCCGAGCTGAAAGAATGGAACTCACTCAAGGGCAAAATGCGTGACGCTCTTTCCGATTTCATCTATCAGAAAACAAAGCGCAGCCCGATGATACTTCCTATAATCATGGAGACATGATCTCATTTAAACATGATAACATTTATAGGGCATATATCCGCTGTATGCCTGCAATACGGCGGAGACTGCCCTGCGTTCCGAAAGGGGCTTTAAATTGAAGAATAAATTCCCGATAGTATTGTTCGCCGTTCAGCTTTTCCTGCTGGTGGATATCGGCGCTGCTCTGCTATTGCTGAATAGTTTCACGACAGTAGGCTATGTGCTGCTTTTTGCGGCTGCTGCGGTGCTTATCGCTGCCGCTGTCTATCTCATCCTCTGCAACCGCAATTCCATGCGGCAGATATCAGTGATGAACGACCACCTCGAAACATCCGCAGGCGAATATATGAGTTCTCTCCCTGCACCTGTTGCCGTTATTGACGACAAAAACAGGCTGCTGTGGTATAACCAGATGTTTCAGGAAAAAATAAGTCTCGGTCAGGACGCATACGGCAACGACTTCGGCGCTTACGTGAATATCAACACAAGCTCGCTGAAATCAGCCGAATATGAGACCTGCACCATTGGCGGCAGCTTCTACAGGCTCATTTCCGAAAAGTATATGAAAGGCGATAATACGCTGTTCGTCATATATTTCAGTGATGAGACCGAGCTGAATACCGCAAAGAAAACGCTGGACGCTACCCATCCCAATGTTATCATTATCACTATCGATAACTACGATGAGATAATCCAGAACGCAAAGGAAAGCGAAAAGGCAAGGGCTACTCTGGAGACCGAGCAGCTCATAGAGAGCTTTATGAGCAAGACAAACGGCTTCATCAAGCGCACCTCGTCCAATACCTTTTTCGCAGTCCTCGAAAACCGCCACCTTGATGAAATTATCGGCGAAAAGTTCAAGATTCTGGACTCGGCGAGAAATATCAAGATAGACAACAAGTATCCCCTGACATTCTCCATCGGTGTGGGCAGAGGTGCCGATACACTTGCCGAAAGCGAGCGTATCGCAAGACAGTGCCTTGATATGGCTCTCGGACGTGGCGGAGATCAGGCTGTTGTAAAGACTGCCAACGGCTTCCGCTTCTTCGGCGGCATATCAAAGGGCGTTGAGAAGCGCTCACGTGCCAAGACACGTATTATCGCCAACGCCTTGCAGGACCTGATAATGAACTCGGACAAGATCTATGTCATGGGTCACCGCTTCGGCGACCTCGACTCCGTGGGCGCTGCCTGCGGTCTTGCAGGTGCTATCGGTCTTCTGGGCAAGGAAGTGCATATTGCTGTGGACAGGTCTAAAAATCTGGCTGCGAACCTCATTGACTACGTTGAGGAAAAGACAAGCGAGGAGCTTTTTGTCACCCCCGAGGAAGCCGAAATGAACATCGGTGCGGACGATCTGCTCATTATCGTGGATACCCACAACAAGGACTATATCGAAAGCCCTGCCCTCTATGACAGGGCAAGATCGGTGGTCGTTATAGACCATCACCGCAAGACCGTCAATTTCATCGACGATGCTGTTATCTTCCACCATGAACCCTACGCTTCATCCGCTTCGGAGATGGTGACGGAGATAATCCAGTATTTCAAATACGATTCGGACGAAAAGATTCAAAGCTGCCATGCAGAAGCGCTCCTTTCGGGAATAATGCTGGACACCAAGAATTTCGTTATGCGTACAGGCGTAAGGACTTTCGAGGCTGCGGCTTATCTGAAAAAAATGGGTGCCGATACGGTGGCTGTAAAGCTGCTTTTCTCCAACTCCATCGATTCCTACAAGCGCAAGTCTCAAATCGTGGCTTCGGCTAAGATACATAAGAACTGCGCTGTTGCTACCACCGACCTTAAATCGGACGATATAAGAGTAGTCGCTCCTCAGGCTGCTGACGAGTTGCTCGGCATTACCAATGTGGAGGCATCATTCGTTATCTACAAAACAGGAGGAACTGTCAATATATCCGCCCGTTCTCTCGGTGCGACCAATGTTCAGGTCATTATGGAAAAGCTGGGCGGCGGCGGTCACCAGACTATGGCGGCGGCTCAGCCCGAAAACGTTTCCATCGAGGAAGCAAACAAAATGCTCATAAAGGCTATTGATGAATACCGTGCGGACAATCCCGTACAGACCAAAGAAAGGACTATTTGATATGAAAGTTATTTACCTACAGGATGTTAAAGGCTCAGGCAAAAAGGGCGAACTGAAAAATGTTGCCGACGGATACGCAAGAAATATGCTTCTCCCAAAGGGACTGGCTGTTGAGGCTACTCCCGAGAATCTCAACAAGCTCAAGGGTCAGCAGGATTCCGCTCAGCACAAGATAGATATGGACATTCAGGCTGCAAAGGATGCGGCTGCAAAGCTGAAGGACAAGAAGGTCATCATCAAGGCTAAGGCAGGCTCAAACGACAGACTTTTCGGCTCTGTTACCTCCGCTAACGTGGCTGAGGCTATGAACGAGCAGCTCGGTGTTCAGGTTGACAAGAAGAAGATCGCTCTCAGCACCGATATCAAGAACTTCGGCTCTTACACCGCTGCAGTCAAGCTGTATAACGGCATTTCCGAGACTATCGATGTAGAAGTTGTCGAGGGCTGATATACCTATGGACGAAAATAATTTTATCACCTCCGCCAGAGAGCTGCCACACAGCATCGAGGCGGAGCAGTCCGTTTTAGGAGCAATTATTGCCGATCCGTCCATACTCCCGACGGTCATTGAGCTGATAAAGCCCGAGTATTTCTACAGTGAGCAGCACAGCGCCATTTACGGCATTATACTGCGAATGTTCTCCACGGGCGCTCCCGTGGATATCGTTACGCTGCTCAATGAATCGGAAAAGCTCCATATTTTTGAGTCCGCTATGGAGGGACGGCGCTATCTTTCGGAAATTGCCGATATGCTGCCCACTACCTCCAATATCGAAAGCTACTGCAAGATAGTTGCGGACAAGTATTTCATCAGAAGTCTTGGCTATGTTGCGAGGAACATCCTCGAAGATATCCAGATGGGTGAGCATGATGCCTCCCTGCTTCTGGACGCTGCCGAGCAGAAAATTTACGATATCCGTCAGGGGCGTGACGTCCGTGGGCTGATACCGCTGAAAGAAGCAATTGCCGAGGCTTATGACAGGCTGGGCAAGATATCGGGTCCCGACAAGGAAAAATTCGTGGGCGCAAGGACGGGTTTCACTCTCCTTGACAGCATTACCTCGGGTTTGAACAAGTCCGACCTTATCATCATCGCTGCCCGTCCCGGTATGGGTAAGACCTCCTTTGCCATGAATATCGCTACAAACGTCGCAAGGCGTGCGGAAAAGGAAGTCGTAACGTTCAACCTCGAAATGTCAAAGGAACAGCTTGCTACACGTATCCTTTCGACGGAGGCTCTCGTTGACTCAAACTCACTCCGTAACGGCAGAATATCGGGTGACGACTGGGTAAAGCTGGCTACAAGTGCAGGCTACCTCAGCACTCTCCCCCTTTTTATCGACGACACCGCAAGCATGACCGTTCAGCAGATGAAAGCAAAGCTCAGACGTACCAAGAATCTGGGACTGGTCATCATCGACTACCTCCAGCTCATGGAGTCAACTTCACGCTCCGACAACCGAGTTGTGGTAATTTCCGAGATAACCCGTCAGCTAAAGGTCATGGCGAAGGAGCTGAATGTGCCTGTTATTCTGCTTTCACAGCTTTCACGTGCCGTTGAGAGCCGTACAGACAAGCGTCCTATGCTGTCAGACCTGCGTGAATCGGGTTCTATCGAGCAGGATGCGGATATCGTTCTGTTCCTCTACCGTGAGGCATACTATAATAAGGAAAGCCAGCGCCCGAATATTTCTGAGTGCATCGTTGCCAAGAATCGTCACGGTGAGACAGGTACGGTGGAACTGGTCTGGGACGGTCAGTACACCCGTTTCTCCAACCCCGACTACAGCGATGTGCCTGCTGATATCCAGTAAATGATATGACGGAAAAAGTATTTGCATTTATCAAAAAGGAACAGCTTCTCAGCGGCGGCGACACTGTTGTGTGCGGTCTTTCGGGCGGTGCGGATAGTGTGGGGCTTCTTCTCGCTCTTTATGAACTGCGTGACAGGCTGGATATAACCGTTGAAGCGCTCCATGTTAACCATTGTCTCCGTGGGGCTGAAAGCGACCGTGACGAGGAGTTCTGCCGCAGTCTTTGCGAAAGGCTCGGGGTGCCGTTCAGTGCGTTCAGAGTGGACGTAAAGGGCTATGCACAGGAAAATTCCCTTTCCGATGAGGAAGCCGCACGAAAGCTGAGATACGGCGTTTT
>JAFVBU010000253.1 GCA_017479805.1 Ruminococcus sp. | reverse complement strand
TGTAGGGGCGGCGTTCCGCCGCCCGTTAGTTTCGTTGAAATGTGGGGACGATTTGTAGGGGAGGGCGCCCTCGCCCTCCCGTGTGTTACAATGCAATTTTCGGTCACCATCTGTAGGGGACGGCGTCCTCGACGTCCCGTGAATAACCGTAAATATACCGTTCACGTGATTTTCTTTGTAACCCAAAGGACGCCCAAAGGGCGCCCCTACACGGCAAATTTTATGCATAAGGCACGGGGCGACGTGGGCATCGCCCCCTACATCGGGGTTATGCTATCTCATTGTGCCCTACGGGACGTCGAGGACGCCGTCCCCTACAACCTAAAACCTAAAAAAATAAACATTTAACTTCGTCTTTTTCCCCCTCTGAAAGCACTTATTATAAAGGACATTTTCAAAATGCTCGAAAGGAGAACGGATATGAAGAAAATATTGGCTTTTTTTGCGGCTGTGGCTATGTGTGCGGCTTGCTTTTCATGCGATGATGATAACAATGATGAGGATATTTCCGAGAATGTGCCCGAGACCGAGGAGGTGGGCGATACCCTTGTGGAAAACAAGTTCCGCACCTATGAGGAAAAGGACTTCAAGACTATCAACGTCCCCATAACTTTTACCGACGAGGAAGCGCCTGTGGTGCTGAAAAGCTGTGATATCCCCGATATAGACTTCGGGGAGAGGCTTGCTCCCTGCAAGACCTCAGACGACCCGTCGCAGTTCGATCCTCTCAGGGATAGAAGCTATACGTGGACTGACGAGAACGGTGTGGAGCATAAGCCCGAAAGCACCTATATGCAGGTCCTTGATACTCCCGAGGAGGGAATGGTCACGGGTGCGGTGAAATACGGCGACAGTATCTATATGACGGTGAGCTATGACAACTTCTGCTCGGGATGTCATGAGTGGTCGGTGTATGAGTACGATATCAACACCGAGGAAACAAAAGAGGCTACAACTATTCGGATACAGATATAGGGCATGACGTAGGATATTGGCTCGCTCCGCAGATAGTTGCAGGGAATATGCTTTACACAGCTTATGACCCCAGCGGCGGTGCTTCAAAGCAGATAACAGAAGCCATAGACCTGAAAACTGGCGAAAGAAAAGCTATATATACCTCGGACGGCGATTACTACAACTACCTGACCAACGGTCTCGACAAGGTGGAGTTCTATTCCACAGAGCCTCTCGACAAATTGGGAAATAAGATGAAGCTGACCATAAAGGAGTACGACTTCAATACGGGCGAGCTTAAAACCGTTGCCGAGAGCGTGGAGACAAAGGTGTTCAACACTGCTATATGCGGACTTTGTTCATACCTGAGAAAGCCCTTTGATTCGAGAAAATGCGAATTCGTCACCGAGCATTATTCCATAAAGACAGACACTACAAATGCTTGTATCCTCTATGCTTCCGACAAGAAAGCAATGTACGTCACAGGGGACGATAACGATATCCTCCACACTTACGATCTGGAGAAAATGGAGCATTATATCACCGATCTGAGCGATTGTTCGGGCTTGCAGGCGGTCTGCGGCGAAAATATCATCCTCAGCGATGTAAGCACATTCAGCGAGGATTCTATTGGTAATATATTTTACATGATACCCGAAATGGGACTTGTATTTCAGTTGGGTGAGGATATCCCCCACGATACCCTTACATACAGCGGCGGAGAGGTCACTATAACTGCGACAGAGAGCAGTGTACTGCAAATAGGCAAGGACGCTTCAAGAGGCTATAGAAAGCCGATAGGAGTTTACTGGACAGAGGAAAGAGAGTGATAATATGAAAAAACTGCTTATACTTTTTCTTGCGCTGATAATGTGCAGCGGATGTGCGGAGAAGAAAAATGACGACAGCGAGCCTGTGGAGGAGGATATAAACGTAAATGAGGACACAGCACTCGAAAAGCCCGTTCTTACGCTGAAAAGCTCCGATTTCAAGGAGATAAGCGTTCCCGTTTCGCTGAAGAATGACACAATACCCGATGAGCTGAAGTCTGTGAACGTCAGCGATCTGGACTTTGGTGAGAAGTTCCCTGTCTGCTATACTGCCGAAAACCGTCAGGACTATTACCCCGAGTTCCTGTTCGACGACAATGCCGAGGGGCTTACAGAAGGTGAAAAAATTATGGCGGAAGCTATGAAAGCTCCACAAAAGGGGCAGGCGGAGGAGTACACACTGAGCGGCGGCACGGCATACTTTTATGTTAATTATGATACCTACTGCAATGCCAACGGTCACAGCACAGCTTTTTTCCGATACGACATTGAAAAGGACGAGCTGACGGAGATCGTCAGCATGGACAGTCTCGACGAGACAAGGATCACTGTAGCCCCGAACAGCCTGAAATATTTTGACGGAAAGCTCTACTATATCGGCTCAGTCTCCGACGGCGAAAATTCCGTTCACTACTGCGTTTACGCTCTCGATACCGCAACGGGAGAGAACAAAGTCGCCTTTGACGATGAAGCGTTCTCGGACAGAAATGCGCCGAATTATCCCCTTGATACCCTTGTTTGTCAGGATGGTCACCTCTATGCGGTGGATGTTACCTACGGCAAGGGAAGCGATGTAACCGCTCAGGTCATATACGGAATGAACCCCGAAACAGGTGAGTGGAGCGAGGTTTTCATGGGTATGGATATGTACAAGCCTGCGGAGATATGCGGCGGAAAGGTGGTCACTGTTGACCGAAACGACGAAAGAAAGGTGTGCATCCACACTGACAGCTATGATTTTGTATCGCCATATCGGAGCGCAGAGCTGATATATGCGGACGAAAAGGAAACGTCACTTCTTCTTGCGGACGCTGTTACGAAGTACAGCAGCGGCTCAATATACGACAACTGCGTACTTCACGTATTCGACCACGAAAAGATGGAGCACTACTCCTTTGACCTGAAAGAGCTTGGCACGGCAACGGAGATACAAAAGGTGAAAAACGGCTATCTTATCACTAATTATGACGGCGTTGTCGCTCCCGTTTACTACCTCATCCCCGAGGCAGGCATAGCATTTCAGGTATCACTTGGCAGGACGAACAGAGATCAGCGTGATATATATTACTATGTTCATAATATGCTCAGTGTCAATGACAGCACGGTCAGTGCATCGAGCTTTCAGGATATAATGTATACGGAGCTGGATTGATATAGGTATCAGGCTGTAGGGGAGGGCGCCCTCGCCCTCCCGAGGATAACAATGTAAACAACAACGGGAGCCCGAGGGCGGGCTCCCCTACAAATTTAAGGGGCGCACAATTGTGCGCCCCTTAACTGCTTTCTGTTTTCTACTTACCGACAATATCGATTATTTCATCAAATTTCCCCATGATAACGTCCCAGCGGTAGTTCTGTTCAACGTATTTTCGGGCGTTTTCTCTCATGCACCGATACTCCCTGTCATGGGTGAAAATATAGTCCACTATGCCCTCGAACTCGAAATAGTCTGTGTAGTACAGTCCGCCGTTGCTCTTGACACAGTGACCTTTCAGCACCTCGCAGATACCGTTGACGATAACAGGCACGGACAGCGACATTGCTTCAAGCACCGAGATGGAAAGGCTCTCATACTTCGATGGCAGTATCAGGCATTTTGCCCCCTTGATACCGCTGAACTTGTCCTCCTCGCTGACAAATCCCAGACTGATTATATCCCTGTGTTTCGGGATATCGCAGACCTGCTTGCCCATGAGCACCAGCTTGAGGGGACTTTCGGGCTTGCGCTTCTTGTACTCGGTAAAATATCTGAACATAGCAGGGCAGTTCTTCCCCTCGTCGATACGTCCCACGTAAATGAGGTAATCGCCGTCAATGCCGAATTTCTCACGGAAAGCCGCCTCGTCAGGCTCGCAGGGGATGTCAACTCCCGTTCCCATGACCTTGCAGGGGATGTCCTTGCAGCGGAAAAGTCTCTGCACCAGTGCTTTTTCCTCGTCGGTCAGGAAAACAAAGGCTTTCGGCAGAGTGAAAAGTGTCTCAAAGGTCTTGAAATGGATGAACGGCTCTTCATGGGCTGTAGGTATCAGCACCGCCTTTTCTGCCGCCTCGGGAAGTCCCATGACAGTGAGGTAATAGAGATATGTCACGAATATGAAAACGTCATATTTGCCGATATTTTCACGGATATAGCGCACAGCCGCAGTTGAGAACGGTCCCTGCTTCTCGAACCATATCTTTTCCGTTTCAATGTCACGCTTGCCCGATGTGAGGTATTTGCCGTTGAAATCGTTGAAATCTGCGGCACGGGGCTTGTCCACGCCGAATCTCAGCACGTGAACGCCGTTTATATCCTCCTCGTCGGCGGTGTAGTGATCCTCCCAAGTGGTGTAGTCAAGGGCTTTCGTGGTGATAACGTCCACCTGATACTTCTCCGCAAGCCGCTCGGCAATTAGCCGTGTGTAGAACTCCGAACCGCCGTTGACCTCAAGCCCGTAGCGCTGATTTACCAGTGCGATCTTTTTCATAATGTCTCTCCTGTCAGTCCGCTGAAAAATTCCCTGTACTTCTGCACGATAACGCTCCAATCGAAATTCTCCCTGACGTATCGGCAGCCGTTTTGTCCCATAGCTGCGGACTTTTCTCTGTTTGCGAGGAAGTAATCGGTACAGCCCTCGAACTCGAAATAGTTCCCGAAATACAGCCCACCATTGGACTCTATGGCAAAATTCTTCGTGACCGCACACTCCTCATGCACCAGCACGGGACGTCCGCACAGCCAGCTTTCCATGATAACAAGGGAAAAGCTCTCGTTGTGAGAGGGCTGACAGAGGAACTCCGCCGCTCCCTGTGCGTTGTACTTGTCCTGCCTGTCAACGAAGCCCAGGTCGATGATACGCTTGTTTTTCACAAGCTCCTGCGGCAGAGCGATACTTCCGCCGCCTATGAGGATGAGCTTTAAGTCGGTGTCACGGCGTTTCAGGTATTCGCTGAAATATTTGACAAGGGTGTGCACGTTCTTGCCCTCGTCCTTGCGTCCCGCATAGAGGATGAAAGGCTCGTTTATGCCGAACTTACGGCGGAAATCCTCGGGGACTGCCTTTATGTCCGTGTCCATGCCGATACCCATGACGATGGTTTTAGTGCCGCTCTGTGAAAAGCGGAACAGCCGCTCAGCCAGTTCAGCCTCGGGACGGGCGTTGAAAACCATGCCTGCCGCTTTGGGGTAGACCTGAGCGAAACGCTTCATATGGGCGTAGGCTTCATCGTGGAAACAAGGGATGAGCACCGATTTTTCGGGGCATACCTGCACACCGTTGTAGGTCGTGCCGAACATATAGGGAATAAAAACGAACAGCCCGTATTCGTCCTTATGGCTGTCCATATAGCTGTAAAGGTCGGGACTGTTGACCATCTCACGGAGAAAGGTGTCCTCCTCCCCGGGGGAAACTCCCCTGCCGCTCATCAGCTTGGCATTTACCGTGTCGAAGGCTTTTGCGTCACGCTTTCTCACCTTAAAGCGGCGGACGGGTATACCGCCCGATGTGACGTCAGCGCCCTCCTTGTAAAAATTCTCGTTCCAGTCCGCACTGAACTCCTTGACGCAGGTAGTGAGTATCTCAACAGGCATACCTGCGCTGTGAAGATGTGACGAAACCTCACGCAGCTCCATTTCCGCACCGCCCGGTATATCATCCCCGTACCACGGGACTACAAATGCTATCTTCTTCATTATCAAAAACTCCGTTTTTTCAATTAAGAATTCATAATTCATAATGCATAATTATTGTGTCCCTATCGGGACGGATTTAAAAATTCATGATTCATAATTATCGTGTCTATTTCGGAACGAATTTAAAATAGTCTACTCCAAAAATAAGAGTAAACTATTTTAATTATGAATTATGAATTATGCATTATGAATTAAGGCAATACCGCACAAAGATTGTGCTGAAGATGCGCCGTCAGATTTTTCGTCAGATTGTATAGAAATTCCGCAGGCATACTGTCGTATGTCAAGGAATTTCTGTGCAAGATGACGGAAAATATGCAAGCAGATTCAGTA
>JAFVBU010000252.1 GCA_017479805.1 Ruminococcus sp. | reverse complement strand
CGTCAACAAGAACACGGCTTATCTGCCCTGTGGAGAGGTATTTTTCCAGCGTCACCGCTCCTATCATGGGAGCACACATGACATTTTTCTCTTTGAACGGAAGCGACAGCAGTATCGGTATCCGCTCATCCGCACGGCGCTGATTCTCCGCAGTAAAGCACATACTCACGTTGTCCCATCCGTTGCCCCAGTTCGCAGGCAGACACTTTTCCACACGCTCTGCACGCTTTGTCTGTAGCCAGAAATGCAGGTCGGGACGCTTGGAAATTATATCCCACACCTCGCCACGCCACCCGTCCGCTTCTTCAAGGAAAAAATCGCTTGTCATGCAAACGTGAACCGTGCTTCCCGAGGGTATCTTGTATTCGCCGCTACGTGTCTTTTTCAGCGACAGGTTGAAGTTGGTCTTGGTGCGGTATATCTCGCTTCCGTCACGGTCACGCTGTGCGTCGAGATAGTACATATAGCAGTGTTCGCAGCCCTCGCTGTACTTTCGGCAGCCGTGCCACGGGTTCCATATATTTTCAAGCATAGTTTCACCTTAAAATTATCGCCGCAGCCGATACAAAAGCTAACAGCTCAATTGCCAATTTATTTGAAATAAAAAACCTTCCCTTTCGGTCGGAACGGCAGTCTCGCTCCGCTTGGTATAAGAAATGCGTGTTCGTGATGCACTTTCAAGTCGTGCTCGATGCCTGCGTCTGTGATGATGAGTATAGGTCCGTCCTTCGGGAAATCCTTTGCACGTTCGAGAAGATCAACGGCAGGCTGTAAAATAGTTCCGCCACGACCTTTTACCATTACTCTGCCTGCAATATCCTCGGGAGCAACATAGCCGATATCGTAAGCATCGGCATCGCAGAAAACCACTCTCACATAGGGCACGTCCTTTGCCACGGAATAGCTTGCCGCAGCCCCCAGAGCCTTGCCTATCATGGATGGAGACATAGAGCCCGAGGTGTCGATTATTACTCCGTAGGTTCGGCTGTATTCCGGGATATCCACCATTACCCAGCTTGGACGTGGGATATCGGGGGTACTGCTCTGCCGTCTGCTTGGACGGGCATAGGTGCGGTGCTTTTCAAGGGGAGCGAAGTAGGTATCGAACCACTTTGCAAGCTCGACATCCCACGGCACAGGCGGCATTGACAGCGCCTTTATCTCCTCGATAAGCCCTGCGGGTATGTAGCCGCGGGAGGTGGTGGTGTGGTACTCCAGACCGCTTCTCAGGGCGCTTTTGCAGAAGTCGTCAAGGGTAGTTGCGCCGTCCTTTGCAGGGTTCCAACCGTTGTCGATAATATCGCTCTTGCCGTAGCCACGAAAGGTTTGCAGCTTGGAATTCTTGCGGATATTCTCAATTAGCATATCGTATATCTCCTCGGCGGAGAGAGTTTTCAGAGTTTCGTCATACATTAGACCGTTCTGCGGCATAATGCCTATCTGCATTTCGTGGAGCCAGCCGTTTATGACGAAATCACAGGCGATATTCCAAAGGTAATGGTCACGGCCGTTGCGCCTTGCGTGGTGCTGTAAGCCTGCGTGGAGGTACTCGTGGGCGAGGACGAATTTCCATTCCTCAAGTGTCAGCCCTGCGGCAGGATTTACGTATATTTCGCCCCTCACCACATCAATTGCCGCCACCTCTATATCATTGAGACCGCTCTGCTCATGGGTGCTGACGATCTTGAATCCCGTAGCCACACCGCCCAGCAGAGGGTAATGGTTGATGAACCACTCTGCCGCCTTTTCCATTGTGGACTTATTTTTGCTGTGGGAAGCAGGCTTGTCCGCTGCCTGATCTATGACCGAACGGACGGAATCCGCCAAAGCATAGGCAAAATCGGTCATATAGCTGTTCTGACCGCAGCTGTAGGTGAGAGGACTTTCAGTGCCTATCATATCGGGGAATTCCCCTGCTGTGCCGAATGGATTTGTTTTCGGGTCGGCGTGTCTTTCAACAAGCTGTTCGTATATTTTCAGCTCGCTTGTACAGCTTCCGTAGGTGTTTAGCAGCGACGCATTTATATCGGTGCTGCCGAACTTGACATCCGCAAGAAAACGGGTAACAAAAATATCGCAAGCCATGTTCCACAGGTCGGGAACGTAGTCGTTGACCCACACCTGCTTTTTGTCGGAAACCTGCTGCCAATAGCCCGGCATACGCTCCGCATCGAAGTGCCCGAAAGCAAGGTGGAGCATACAGTGAGCGATAAGATAAGCCCATTCCTTTGGGGTTCTGTCGCAGTCCTTGTTCAGATAGACATAGCCCGATGAGGAGACCTGTGCAGGGACATTTCTGCCCATCTGACCTTTGGGAAGTATCCTTTTGTATATGCTCAGTTTGCCGAAAAGAGGGTGGGCATTGACTATTTCCATCCCGTCAAGGAGCTGCTGTTCATTCTTTGATATCTTGTTTTCTTCTTTTTTCTTAGCCATATCATTTATCGTTCCTGATAAGTCTCGGCAGGTCACGGACTATCTCCACCATGAACCATTCGGGCAGCACCTTTCCGTCGTCGGAGGAAACTATCATCTGTGCCAGTTCAAGGTTTATGTGTGAGAGATCCTTGATGAGTGCCTTTGCACGGTGAGTGAGAAACTGCGAGTTCTTGTTCATTTTCTGCTTGTCCTCCGGCAGCTCCATCAGCAGCTTTGCACGGAAGCTCTGGGCAACGAAATATAGCACATCCCTGTCTTTCGGGTCGGAGGGGAATCTTGCATCGCCCTTGATTATCTGACTCAGCAGGTTCTTGTTGCTGAGATTCTTCACAAATGCGAGGAAAAGACCTGCATGGCTTGCGGATACCGAACCGAATGCGAGAACACGGAGTATGCTTTCGGGAACGTCCTTTTCCCCTGCGCCGTAGGCTTTGAGAGCGTCACTGAGCATATGCCACGAACGGGGAGTTGAGTAGGGTTCTTCCGTTTTTGGCGGCTCGGAGAAAAGGTGGTCGGGACGCTGAGTTATGTAGTCTATCACCCATGAGTGCAGGTCGTTTTCATAAGCCCAGTTTATCCACTGCTGAGGGTCGGCAACAAGCTGAACGTGGAACATACGGTTGACGAGGGCGGTGGACATGGTCTTTACAATAGCACCGTCCTGTGAACGGTTTCCTGCACCGATAACTACACTCCCCTTTGGAAGATGATATTCACCTATTCGCTTTTCGTGGATAAGGCTGTAGAAAGCCTTCTGCACCTCCTGTGAGCAGGCGTTCAGCTCGTCGAGGAACAGCACATACGGCTCTTTCCGTGCTATCATCTTCGGCGGCATAAACTCCGAGGTCTCGCCTTTTATCTGTGGGATACCGATGATATCCTCGGGAGCGAGCTGACTTCCTAAGAGAGAAACACAGGGAAGTCCCACATCGTCTGCGAATTTCTGCACAAGTGCGGACTTTCCGATACCGGGAGCGCCCCAGATGAAAACGGGACGGATGGGGGAGAGGTTCAATAATATATCAGATAATTCATTTTGTGTGACTGTAAATGAAAGATTCATAAGGTCTCCTTTTTATATTAGGCTAACGGTTCAATAAAACTATTATAGCATAAGATGGGAGCAAGTTCAATAATTTTCAACACTGTTTTTGTGAATGTTGAAAAAATAACGACTGACAAAAACGAATCCCCATAAAGAAATATAAACTTCCTTATGGGGATTTCTAAAATAATAATTATGGCACACCACGATTATCCATTATTCTTTTAGAGGGTGAAATAAAGGAACTTTATCGCCCCTCGCTTATCATCTGGTCTTGTAGAGGTAAAAATCGCAGCACTCAGCGCCCTTGCCGAGAGTGCCCTTGCGGTCGAATTTCAGCCCCGGGAGATTTCCGTAGCCACGATCGTCGTTGTCGCAGAATATCTTGGTAAGCTCGAAACATCCCAGCTCGGTGAAGTATCTGCAATAAGGGCAGGCAAGGATATCCATGCGGAATTCGCCCTTTTTGGGGGGATAGAAGCGGTTTTTGAATCCGCCGTCCTCACCGAATTGCTTCTTTGTCATCGAACCCCACATCTTTAAGAAGAATTCTTTCATAAACGGCAGCTTCAATACCTTTGCGAGCTTCTCTCCAAGAGCAGTGGTCTTGATGATGGATGCGTTCTCAATGACTGCATATGCCTGTTCTTCGGTCATAAATTCCTTTGCGGTGAGGTATATGGCAGCGGAAGGGAAGATAAAGGAGTCGGTGTGGGTGTGTACGCCCTTTGGGAGAGACTCGTATTTTTTGAGTATCTTATCGAGCCTTACAGTAGCCTTTTTCCACATTTTATCGCTCATTTCCTTTGAAAGCACCTTATCAGCCTCATTTTTGATAAACTGCTTTTTCTTCATGATCTTTACAGCCTGTTCCATTTTAAACGTCCTTTCATATGTTAGTTCGCACAAACTATTATATCACAAATGCTAAGGAAATGCAACACAAAAAAGCTGCTCTCCAAACGGAGAACAGCTTTCAGATTTATACTCGGCACTACAGCAAAATATCCATAAATGCTTGTATAAATTCCAAATAACTGCGTCAAACTTTTTCACCATACGAAAGTATGCTTTCAAAAGTTTTCCTTGTTCTTTGAAATTTCTACGGCGCATTTTTTGT
>JAFVBU010000251.1 GCA_017479805.1 Ruminococcus sp. | reverse complement strand
GATTTTTTAAGGCACAAATCTTAGGATTTACAAATTATTAAGATTTATGCCGGGCAGATATCAGCATTGCATTATAAAAGTAAAAAAGTGTACCATAACCTAATACGGTTACGATACACTTAATATCATGGTTTATTCTATCAATAACTGTTAAAGCTCATAAAGACACTAACGAGATTTTATGTCTCATACGTCCGGCTGAAGCTCCATCTTCGCATACTGTGCAATAAGCTCCGGGGTCGCATTGTAGTAGCGAACACCCTTATCCACCTTTGCGATCTCCGCCATTTCATCGGCAGTCAGCTCAAAATCGAAGATGTCGAAATTATCTCTGATGTGGTCGGGATTCTTCGAGCCGGGGATTACCACATTTCCGCTCTGGATATGCCAGCGGAGAATGATCTGTGCGTTGGACTTGCCATATTTCTTAGCAAGTTCTCCGAATACAGGCTGCTCGATGAGCGTCTTGTCACCGTGCCCCAGCGGATACCATGCCATCAGCCCCATGTCGTTCTCGGCGAGTATCTTTTTGAGTTCCGTCTGCGGGAAGTAGGGATGAGCCTCGACCTGCACCATCTGTGGCTTTATCTCCATTGTGTCAATAGCTTCTTTCAGCAGCTCGTCGGGGAAATTCGACAGACCTATCGCCTTAACCTTGCCCTCCTTAACAGCCTTCTCAATGTTTTTGTAGCCTTCGCGCCAGTTGTCGGTGGGCTGGTGGAGGAACAGCAGGTCGATATAGTCAGTGGCGAGCCTTGCCAGTGTCTCGTCAACGGTGGTCTCCTTCTCATAGACCGTGGGCCAGAGCTTTGTCACAAGGAAGATGTCCTCTCTTGCCACACCGCTCTTTTTGATACCTCTGCCAGTAGCGCTCTCGTTCATATAGCCGTTAGCTGTGTCAATAAGACGCACGCCGCTTTTAAGAGCGCTCTCGACAGCCGCTTCCGCCTGATCGGGGGTCAGCATAAACACTCCGATACCTGCCATTGGCATTTTGTTACCATTGTTAAGTGTGATGAATTCCATAAGTTTTTCCTCCTTGATGTTGATTTATCTTATGTATACAGTATAGCACAATTCTCCAATATTGTAAAATGCCGATTTATTATAGTGCTATAATCGGCAGTTATAGCTATTCCTCAAAAAACAGCGGTAGCGCATTATACATAAATTCCCGACAAGAGAGGTGGTCGTGCTGACCGCCCTCACATTGATAGAAAGCATAGTGTTCGGGTGAGAATATTTTTCGGGAGAGCATCTCCTTTGCCATTTCCTCCGACTGGTACTTGACTGTATCATTTGTGCCAACGCCGTGGTAGATGAAGTAGCCGCGCTCGTCAAGATCATTGTCCTTCACAAGCTGCTCGATAAAGTCCACGTTATCCTCAAACCGGAAATCCCCATAGGTTCCGTAATACCAGCAGGATCCGCTCATTGGAAGGAAGTAGCGGATATAGTCATAATCATAGCAGAACTGGAGCCAAGTAGTCACCGAACCAAGAGAGAAGCCTCCGAAGGCTCTGTGGTCACGGCTGGCTTTTAACTGCTCGGCAGATGTACCCTCTGCGTAGGTGTGATATTTGCTCTCAACGGCGGGCATAAGGTTTTCCTCGAAGTCGCGGTGAAATTGTCTGAACTCGTACTCCGAGGAGGAAAAATCCGTGTTCGAGTTGGGGTTATAGAATGTAGCCGAAACAAATATAGTCGGCTTGATATCGCCCTTGGATATCATGTTGTCGAGCATTTCCTTGATGTTCGCGTACTCGAAATATTCCCCGGCGTGTCCGCCCCATCCGTGCATAAGATACACGATGTCGTAGCGTGCCTGCGTGTCATTTTCGTCATAGCCGTAGGGCAGATAGATGTAGGCGGTCTTTGTGACGTCACTCTCGTCACGGACGTAGTCTTTACTTTCATATGTAAATTCCTCGACCGTTCCTGCCTGCTCTATGGGCTTAAAATACTCATCGGGAACGGTGGTGGAATAGCCTGTCTGTGCAAGCTGCACCGTTTCGTCGCTCGCCTTTGTTATTTCACTTGATGCGCTGTTTGATGTTATAGGTGTATTAGCCGCGCACCCTGTCAGAAGCGACAGCGCAGCCACCGTAATTACAGAAAATCTTTTCAATGCTGTCATCTCCTGCTCTTTTCTGTTTCAGTAGCCCAGCTCTTTGAGCCAGCTTTCAATATCGTTCTGCGAGCCGCCAACATCACCGCCGCGCACTGAATAACCTTCCTTGACCTCTGCGTTCGGTTCAAGCTCCGATATTTTTGAAATGGAATCCGCAAGTCCGCTGCCCTCATGAGTGGTCACGGGAATGACCGTCTTGCCTGAGAGATCATATTCGTCAAGAAAGCTGTATATCGGCTGCGGCATGGTGTACCACCAGATCGGGTACACAAGGAATACCGTATCATAGCCGCTTATATCCACCGCCGTTGCAAGTTCCGGGAGCTCACCTGCGTCCTGCTCCGCCTTGGCGTTGTCTGCGAGGTCATTGTACTCAAGAGGATAGTCCTTGACGGTCTGTATCGAGAACAGATCTCCCCCGACATAGGCCGCAACAACGTTTGCCATGGCCTCGGCGTTGCCCATATCCTCACCCCAGAAGCTGACCTTTGAAGCGGAAGTGACCGCATCGTTTTCGCCGTTTTCGGCAGGAGTAAAATATGCTACAAGTATTCCACCCGATGTCGTTCCCTCGGGTGGAGTTTCTGTTTCTGCGCTTTCTTCTGTTTCAGACTGCTCCGACTTTGCCTGCTCAGTTTCTGTAGGAACTTCGGTATCAGCGGACTTAGAACTGCCTACTGCCTTTGCGGTTTCTGCGGGCTTGCTGTTAGCTCCGCCCAAGCTGCTGTCAGAGCTTCCGCAGGCTGTCATCGCCATTGTAAGTGCAAGTATTGCTGAAATAATTGCTGTTCTTTTCATAGTATCTCCTCCGTTCAAACACACTCTTTCAGTATCTCAAAGATCTCATCGGCAGCGAGCTTTTTGCAGCAGCCCTTTGTTATGACCGTAGAATCCGCTATCGCACGGAAATCGGTATCTGCCGAAATGCCCATATCAGTAAACTTGGTCGGCAGACCTATCTCACTGATAAAGTCCGCAAGGGCTTCTATGCCCGCAAGCGCAAGCTGCTCCTCTGTTCTGCCGTCAGGAGAAATGCCCCAGACATTCTGCGCCAGCCTTGCAAACTGTGCCGTGTTTTCCTTATAGATATGCCGATACAACACGGGGTGAATTACCGCCAGCCCCTGCCCGTGATTGCAGTCAGTGTATGCGCCAAGCTGGTGCTCTATCATGTGGCACTGGAAGTCGGTCACCTTGCCAATTTTCAGTATGCCGTTTTCAGCCATAGCCGCCGCCCAGATAAGCTCACTTCGGGCAAATTTATCCTCGGGGTCGGCAATAGTTGCTCGGATGTTTCTGATGATATTT
>JAFVBU010000250.1 GCA_017479805.1 Ruminococcus sp. | reverse complement strand
CACCGCACATATGCTTGAATTCGGAAGGACAGTCGTGTCTGTGCGGATCAACAATAGCTTCAGCACGTGGGAGAGTATCGCCCTGCTGATGGTGGTCGGTAATGACCAGCTTCATGCCGCACTCATAGATATATTCAGCTTCGGAAATTGCGGAAATACCGTTATCAACAGTGACGATAAGGCTTACACCGTCATCCCTGATCTTATCTATTGCATTTTTATTGAGGCCGTAGCCCTCGGAGCGTTCGGGGATGTAGTAAACAACATCCGCACCTGCTTCAAATAAATATGAAAAGAGAATGACTGTAGACATAATACCATCACAGTCATAATCTCCGTAAACACAAATTTTCTCTTCGTTATCGATAGCTTCGTTAATTGTTTCGGCTGCGATATCCATATCCTTTATCATGAAAGGATCGGAGAGACTGTCCACATTAAGGCTGTCCGCAACGCTTTCGGTGGTAGTATACCCTTTTGCTGCGAGAGCGGCGGCAGTGAGCGGAGAGACCTGACAGCCGAAAACGAGGCCGGAAACGGTTTTTCTGTCGGGAACTCCGACAGTCCAGTTTTTCATAATCGTACTCCTGACAAGAAATATATATAATCATATTATAACACTTCGGTACTTAAATTACAAGTAGGACGTGTAATTTTTTCTTTTTAACGTAAAAACCAAGCCGTATCGCATAACACGATACGGCTTTATATCTTTTCACTTTTATTCTACACATCAAAAAACGACATTTGTACAAATTTTTCTGGAAGCTCGTTGAGGTAGCCGAAGCACTTCTCCGTGTCGTGTATGATGTTATACTTTTCACAAAAGCTGTGGAACAGTGACAGCAGTCTGTTCTCGTTTGGGGACGGGAGTATGTACGCATTGCCGTAGGTGCTGATGTAGCGCTGTTTCAGACCGTGGAAGTGCCTGTCAAGGGCGGAATAGAAGTATTCACGGTTTCCCTCACGGAGAGTGAGCCCCATCCCGAATGCCATGATTCCCTTTACACCAAGCTCGGCGCACCGTGAGAGTATACCCATGAGATTCTCCTCGGTATCGTTGATAAAGGGGAGCAGGGGGGACAGCCAGACAACAGTTGGGATGCCGTCGCTGCGGAACTGTTCCAGTGCGGCGAACCTCTCACTTGTCAGCGAAACGTTCGGCTCGATGATACGGCAAAGCTCATCGTCAAAGGTGGTAACGGTCATCTGCACCACAGCCTTTGCCTTTTCGTTTATGGAGCGGAGCAGGTCACGGTCACGGAGCACGGAAGCGGATTTCGTCAGCACTGCCGCACCGAAGCCGTGCCTGTCAATGACCTCAAGGCATTTCCGTGTTATCTGAAATTTGCTTTCCATAGGCATATACGGGTCACACATAGCACCTGTGCCAATCATGCATTTTTTTCGCTTTGATCTGAGTGCCGCATCCAGAAGCTGGGGAGCGTTTATCTTGACGCCCACATCCTCGAAATCGTGGTCGAAATTATAGCATGAGCTTCTTGAATCGCAGTAGATACAGCCGTGTGTACAGCCACGGTAGACGTTCATTCCGTTTTTGGCGGAAAGGATATGTTTTGCTTCGATGATATGCATGGTTTCACCGCCTTGAAAATGAGAGGAATTACTTTGACAATTAAATAATGATAATTATTTCGTAGGGCAAGCCGAGGGAAGTGCTTGATAAACAGCCGAACAGCTTAGCTTCGCTTGCTGTTCTACCTCTTAGGGAGGGCTTTGCCCTCCCTCGCACACCCTCCCACCAGAGAGGTCTACACCTCTCTGGACTCTGGTATAGTGCGGCTTCGCCGCTTTTTTATTATTATATCATATTTTTCTGCTTATGTCACGCTTTCTATCTTGATCCTCAGCTTTTTGATTATCTTTTTCTCCAGCCGTGATATGTACGACTGCGAAATGCCGATACAGTCCGCCACCTCCTTTTGCGTTTTCTCCTTGCCGTCGATAAGTCCGAACCGCATTTCCATTATCTCCCTTTCTCTCTCGCCCAGCTCAGCCACCGCATTGCGTAAAATCTCCCGTTCAGCCTCGGTTTCAATGCCTTTGTTCACGATATCGTCATCAGTACCCAGAACGTCCGAGAGCAGTAATTCATTGCCGTCGTAGTCGATATTCAGCGGCTCGTCGATGGAAAGCTCGTTGCGGTACTGTGAAGATTTACGCAGGAACATGAGTATCTCGTTCTCGATGCACCGTGAAGCGTAGGTCGCCAGCTTGATATTTTTCGTGGGGCAGAAAGTGTTCACCGCCTTGATAAGCCCGATAGTGCCGATGGAAACAAGATCCTCTATGCCTATCCCCGTTGACTCGAACTTTTTTGCGATGTACACCACAAGCCTCAGATTATGCTCGATAAGGCATTTCCGTGCGGCAGGGTCGTGCTCGGTCAGCCTGATGAATACTTCCTCCTCCTCCTGACGGGTAAGGGGCGGCGGCAGAGTGTCAGCACCGTTGACGTAGTAGACCCTGCCTGCCGACAGTTTTCTTAGCAATTCTTTTAATTTTCGGATAATGTTCATTTTTATCTCCTCTTTACAGCTTTAATATTTTCGGGTCAAAGACCGCATTATCGATATTTTTTCCCAGCCCTATGAGAACATCCGCCCTCTTGCGTGAATGGTCGGCTGTATTCTCTATCATCACCTCATCGGGACGGAACACAGGAAGAAGTCCGCTTTCAGATACGGTGGAAAAGGGGATAAGCCTTATCCGCTTCGGGAACTCCGAAATATCCGCAAATTTGCTTTTGTCGCATATGATAACGGGACAGCCTGTGAAGAAGTCGGTCAGCACGTTGCCCGTGTCGGGAAGTCCTCTGAATCTTGCGGTATTTCTGCCGTATCTGACGGTTATCATATAGTCTCCGCCGATCTCACGGTCAATGAAAAGCCGTGCGATGCATACAGCAAGGTACATGGCTGAGGTAGTGAAAATTAGTATCAGCAAGGAGAAATCAATGTAGAAATATGTATTGTTGAAGCGGATGAAATCGGGCTTGAACCATGAATAAACCGCATAGACCGCACCTGCGAGAACGAAATTTGAAGCGAAGAAAGCGGCGGTATCGGTCAGCAGACGCTTCAAGCCATGAAAGCCGAAGCCGAAAAGTACAACAGTCACGGCGGCAGCGGCTTTTATGGCTATATTCAGCGCTGCACCGAGAGAGGGCAGAAGAATGGTAAGGGAAAACAGACTGCCATAAACGGAGGCGGCAATGCACCGAAAATTCCTGAGCGGCGAATGTGTCACTCTTGCCGTAGTTCTCAGGAGGAAAAAATTAACGTAAATATTAAGGATAATAAGAACATCGGCATAGATTATCTGCACACTGCACCTCCTGAACGCAGATATCTGCGTTTCTGATATTATTATAATGCAGTTCGTCCGAAAAATATGTCATAATCTGTCAGCCGAAAAAAATAAATCGGTCAAGCCGAATTTTACGGGCTTGACCGATTATAATATCATGTAAAGAACGGCAGCAGGCAGATACCAAGTATCATAACACCTGCGATAACAAGGACAAGTATCCTCATCCAAGTTTTTTTCTCGGGATGGTTAGCCATAATTTCTCACCTCAATGTCTTTTTTTCGTACGCTTCTTGCGGTCGGGGATGTAGTCGGAATACACATCCGATCTCTTTTTTCCGCCGTAAGCACGTTTTTTTCTGTCAAATGACGGTTTATTTTCGGGACGCTTTCTGCCTGTGAAGCCTGTCTGCGGTTTGCCCTTGAACAGCTTCACTTCCACCTGATGACCGTTTATCTTCATGGGATTGGTACTGTCGAGGATGTATTCGTACTCAGCCTCAGGAACTTCAACTGTGGTATGGTCGTCGTAAATATCTATCTTGCCGAAATCTCTGCCCGACATTCCTGTAGCGTCAACAAGTGCGCCGAGGATAAAGTTGGGAGCGATACGCTTGCTTCTGCCAATGCTGATATCCACCCTGACAGTCTTTGCACCGCCTTTTTTGCCCTTGCGGAGGGGATGGGAGTTGTCGAAATCAGGGAGAGCGGCTGTCTCTGCATTAAGCTGACGGGTGAGAAGTCTTGCGGCGGCTTCACGGTAGTCGATACCCATAGCTGCAAGCCTGTCAAGGATGTCATAGCCGTTGTGACCTGCTTCAAGCTCAGCGACTTCTTTGAGGATGGACTCCTTTTTCATCGCCACTATATCCGATTTGTCGGGCAGGGGCATTTCACGTATCTCAGCGTGGATGTACTTCTCAATGGAGCGCAGGTCGAAAAGCTGTCTGCGTCCGCTGATGAGAGTGTAAGCAGTACCTGTTCTGCCTGCTCTGCCTGTACGTCCTATTCTGTGTATGTAGTACTCGTTATCCTGCGGCAGATCATAGTTGAACACCGCATCCACACCGCTTACATCGATACCACGGGCGGCAACATCCGTAGCTACAAGTATTTCGGTTGTCCTGTTCTTGAAGCTGTTCATCACCTGCGTGCGCTGTATCTGCTTCATATCGCCGTGGAGACCTGCCGCACGGAATCCGTGCTTCACAAGCTCCTCGGTAAGCTGATCGACCATAGCCTTGGTATTGCAGAACACCATAGCGGAGGACGGCGCATAAGCGGCTAAAAGAAGCCTTAAAGCGTCGGTCTTTCTGCCCATTGCCACCTCAAAATAGAACTGCTCTATAAGCTCAACGGTGCGCTGTGAGGACTTTATTTTCACCTGCACAGGCTCGGTCTGGTACTTTTCGGTGATAGCCATTATCTCAGGTGGCATAGTTGCCGAGAAAAGCACGGTCTGCCTGTCCTCGGGAACGTCTGTCAGGATGGTTTCGATATCCTCACGGAAGCCCATATTCAGCATTTCGTCAGCCTCGTCGAGGATAACGGTGCGGAGAGTTTCGGGGCGGAGAGTGTGTCTGCGGATGTGGTCCATAACACGTCCCGGAGTGCCGATGATGATATTAGCACCACGTTTCAGCTCGTGTATCTGCTTTTCCATGCTTGCACCGCCGTACACAGCCGATACCTTGACGCCCTCCTTATATTTGGAGAATTTGCGTATTTCCTCAGCCGCCTGCATAGCAAGCTCACGGGTAGGGCAGAGGATGAGCACAACTGCCTTGCCCTTGTCGTCGGGAGTGATGCTCTCCACGGCAGGTATACCGAAAGCGGCTGTTTTTCCGGTGCCTGTATTGGAGCGTCCCACAACGTCCATACCTTTTAAAAGCAGGGGAATGCTCTGCTGCTGTATCTCGGTCATTTCCGTAAATCCCAGCTCATCGACGGCACGGAGAAGCTCCTGTGAAAGATCAAGTTCGTTAAAATTCATTTTTTATCCTTTCTTTTCCTGTTTCACGTTTACATTATATCATAACATATTTGGCGGAAAAGGTCAAGTGCGAATTTTTGAAGTTTTTTCATAAAAAGACCCCGACACGGTTTGTGACGGGGATATGATACTGTGCTGTGAGCGAAAACAGATCGTGTTCTGTAAAAATAAAGCGAGCCTGCGAGCGCCAACGTGGTTGGGCGCACAGGATCTGTGCTGGCGCAGTGGGTGGGATTAGAACCATTGACCAATATCGAAATATCATCTAAAAATCTTCATGTGTCCATAATCGTGTCCAAAAGCGACTCAAAATATCTGTCGATTTTTTCATCGGCCGCTTCACGTTCAGCAGTGAAAGTATGCTGATAAACGCTTTTCATGATATGATCGGAAGACCAGCCTCCTCGTTCCATAGCATACTTATCAGGAATACCGAGAGCAAGCATGATTGAAGCGTTCATATGTCTCAACAATACAAAAAGAACCAATTATAAAAGTACGCAAATACGCCAAATATCCCACCTGCAACAAAATCCTTTGTGTACCTGTCCGGTATACAAAGGATTATTTTTGCCCTGTTTTGATACTCTGACTATCTTTTTCGATGTTCCCCTTGAAACATCTGGTATATCGTGATATAATGATAGTAGTTAAGATATACCTATATTTCAATTAATCGGAGGTGTAGATATGGATCAGAAGCATTTTTATCGAGCGTTTAACCTGCTCTATCAGAGCAGCGCTCCCAGAAATGGTATCACAACCAAGGAGGATTTCTATATTCTCTTGTTTCGTTCGGTAGATGAGGCGATTGATGAGAATAGTGATGCAGACTCGATTAGACGTATCACATCAGGTAAGAGTAACCTTCGTGTGCAGACGGCAAAGTATCTTCAAACCGTTGAAGGCTTTGAATTGCTGCGGAAGGCTGTTGAGACTTATGTATTTACGGATACTTCTGATAATGAGCGTACATTCGATAACATTCTTGATATTGTCAGGAACGATCCCAATATCCCCTCTACAGTCAAGGCTCTCATTTTAGAAAATGCTTTTGAAAGCACGTATACACTTTCCCGTGCCGTCACAGCAGCGTTGGTTTGTCTGAATTATTCGGATTACATGATACGAACAGGCACGGCTCAATTCATCGACATTGTATTTAT
>JAFVBU010000249.1 GCA_017479805.1 Ruminococcus sp. | reverse complement strand
ATACAGAAAATGCGCCGTAGAAATTTCAAAGAACAAGGAAAACTTTTGAAAGCATACTTTCGTATGGTGAGAAAGTTTGACGCAGTTATTTGGAATTTATACAAGCATTTATGGATATTTTGCTGTAGCGCCGAGTATATTATTAGTGCCATAGTGCTTATCTATCAGGTAAGGCTCGGGACGTCGAGGACGCCGTCCCCTACATCTAAACACTAATACACTTAATATCACCGTCTTCTGACAAATAGGTGTACAAAATGAAGCATACTGACGAACCGCAAGTCCATCTTTGTATACTTGCACAAACCGATTTACCGCTTATTGTGCAGTTTTGTATCTTTAAATATTAGAATTAAAAATTTATATCTTAGGTGGACAAAACGTCGATAATGCAGTTGACAAAATCTCTTATATGTTGTATAATATTTATGTATAAATATGATACGGCTATACTGTCATTTATTGACGATAATATGCATTTCTTATGTGGATGATTTTCAGGGGTGAAAAATTTGAATAAAAAGAAACGTCCTATCTGCGGAGTAGTCGCCGCAGAAGCAAACAGTATCGAGCAGAGACAGATAATCGAGGGCATCGTTTCTCAGAACCAGCTCTACGGGATAGATACCGCTGTTATTTCCAATATCTATAACCCGAATGTCAAGGAACAGGAGCTTTACTGCGAAAACAGGATCTACGACCTCATTCTGTCCGAGGATCTTGATTCAATTATACTTATTTCCGAGTCGTTCGTCAATGACGAGCTGAGGAAATATGTCACCGACTACATTTTCAGAAAGACCGTTCCCGTCGTAGTGATAGGCAATACTCTGGACGGTCTCACTGCCTCTAACTGCATTTATATCAACACCAGCGATGAAAACGACATCGAGGATGTTACCAACCACCTTATCGAGGAGCACGGTCTCACCGATATCCACCTTCTCACAGGCTACGACTTCGTAAAAGCCTCTCAGCTCCGTGTAAAGGGCTACAAAAAAGCCCTCGAATCCCACGGTATCGAGTACGATCCCGAAAAGGTGTTCTACGGCAATTTCTGGATGAACTCAGGCGAGGATATGGCTGAAAAGTACGCCGACGGCACTATAAAACTGCCCGAGGGCATAGTCTGTGCCAACGACTATATGGCTTACGGTCTTATCGACAAGTTCTCAGAGCTGGGAATTTCAGTTCCAAAAGATGTTATGATCGCAGGCTATGAGTTTGTCGGCAGCAGAGAGCTCCACGCTCCCGTGCTCACCACCTATCAGCGCAACCGTGAGGCTCTCGGCAGAGCGGCGGCTGAAACTGTCTATAACAAGCTCAACGGTATCGATATCTCTTTCTCGCCGCCCCGTGGACAAATAATCAAGGGCGGAAGCTGTACCTGCGGCTCGGATGCCTGTCAGCTCAGGAAGGAACTGAAGCTCGCCCGTGTCAAAAAGGATTTCGAGCACTTCAACCTGTTCAACCCTCTTGACCAGAAGCTGACAAATGCCCGTACTCTCGATGAATTTATGAATATCTGCGGCTCCTTCCAGTGGCAGGTGCGCTCGGTCAACGATATCATGTTCTGCCTTTACAAGAACTGGTACGACGCAGAAGCCGCTCCCTCGGAATTTATAAGCTGCCGCAGCATTGTTCCTTGGTCGGATATACTGCCCTTTGAAATGGGCAAGCTGTGCATCGGGGAGTTCCTCAGCCATTGGGATATCCCCTGTGTTTACTACTTCACTCCCCTTTTCTGCAATGACAGGATGTTCGGCTATTCCGTGCTGAAATACGACTGCCCCGACACCTACGACGATATCTACCGAAACTGGATAAAATCAGTGTCAAACGGTCTGGAATTTCTCCGCATGAAGAACGATATCAAGTACCTGACACAGTGTCAGAACCTCTCCGAGAGCCGTGACACGCTGACGGGTATGTTCAATGAAAACGGCATCCGTTCGCTGTATCAGACCGTCATCGACGAGGATATCAGCGCTGTTATGATAATCTTACGTGTCTGCCTTTCATCGGATACCTTTTCCGATCTTGACGGCAAGATCGCTGCCATAGTTGACGCTGCCGAGGCTGTGAGACAGTTCTGCGGAAGTCAGGAGATAAGCGGTCGTGTGAACGATAACACATATATCTGCGTGATACGTGAGGACTGTATGCCCGAAACCGCCGCAGATAAGCTGAGTTCCGTGCTTTTGCAGCATAAGGTCTATATGGAGAAGTACGGCCCCGATTCTTTCCTCTGCTCCGCTGTGGAGTGCGAGGGACGCCCGTATAACGAGCTTTATAAGGAGTGCTGCGAGCTTATCGAGGAGAAGAACCGCCACGCCGAGGAAATGCGGAATCAGCCTCACTATGCGGAAATGCTGAAAATACGCAGCTATATCTATATGAATCCGCAGGAGAGCTTCGAGCCCGAAAAGCTCCGTAAGCTGTACCCCTACAGCGCAGGTCACCTCCGTGAGCTGTATAAAAAATGCTTCGGCGTCAGCATACATCAGGACTGCATATCCGCCCGTATTTCAAGAGCTAAATACTACCTCACCGCAACTCCTATGAATATGGCTGAAATAGCCGAACGCTGCGGCTACGTGGACAGCAAATACTTCCTCCGCCAGTTCATGTCCTCCGTCGGTATGACCCCCGGTCGGTACCGCAACGCCAGTAAGTAATAAGTGAGCGTTTCTTTCTTGGGATGCTCTTACGGGGACTTACACTTCTTATTTGGGAAAACCCTTTTGAAAAAGGGTTCTTCCCCAAACCCCTTTCCTAAAACTTTCATATTTAAATTTTTACCCCTGATAGGGCGCACTCAAAATGTTACAGCTTTGGAAGTTGTACGGTGCGCCCTATCAGGGGTAAAAATT
>JAFVBU010000248.1 GCA_017479805.1 Ruminococcus sp. | reverse complement strand
TCAAGGAGGAAGTCCTTAGCAAATGAACCGTCCTGAATGTTCTTCAGTACCTGCTTCATAGCCTTCTTGGTGTCCTCTGTAATTATCTTGGGACCTGTTACATAGTCGCCGTACTCAGCAGTATTGGAAATGGAGTATCTCATGCCTGCGAAGCCGCTCTGGTAAATAAGGTCGACGATGAGCTTCATCTCGTGGATACACTCAAAGTAAGCATTTCTTGGGTCGTAGCCTGCCTCAACGAGTGTCTCGAAGCCTGCCTGCATAAGTGCACAAACACCGCCGCAGAGAACAGCCTGCTCACCGAAAAGGTCTGTCTCGGTCTCTGTTCTGAATGTAGTCTCAAGAACACCTGCACGAGCGCCGCCGATTGCAAGACCGTAAGCAAGAGCAGTCTCCTTAGCCTTGCCTGTAGCGTCCTGATGTACAGCAACGAGGCAAGGAACACCCTTACCGACCTGATATTCGCTTCTTACAGTATGTCCGGGTCCCTTTGGAGCGATCATTGTAACGTCAACATCAGCAGGAGGAACGATACAGCCGAAGTGAATGTTGAAGCCGTGTGCGAACATAAGCATATTGCCTGCTTCAAGGTTTGGCTCGATATCATTCTTGTAAAGCTCAGCCTGCTTCTCATCGTTAATGAGTATCATAATAATGTCAGCCTGCTTAGCAGCCTCAGCAGCGGTGAAAACCTCAAAGCCCTGATCTACAGCCTTCTGCCATGACTTAGAACCCTCGTAAAGACCGATGATAACTCTGCCCTTGTCGCCGAGAGACTCCTTAGCGTTGAGAGCGTGTGCGTGACCCTGGCTGCCGTAGCCGATAACAGCTATTGTCTTTCCGTAAAGAAGCGAAAGATCGCAGTCCTGTTCATAAAAAACCTTTGCAGTATTTTCCATTGTGAATTACTCCTTTTGTTTTATATTAATTCGGAATTCAGAATTCGAAATTCGGAATTTATGTGCGGCTTCGCCGTATCAAATTTATATTCCGACCCTTTAATTCTTCTTCCAAATTGTTTACTTAAAATTTTTCATGGAACACGTTTGCTGCGGTCTCCGATAATTCCGGATTCCGCATTCCGAATTCCGAATTTATTTAACTGTTTTGAGGCAATTTTCGCCTCTTTCGATAGCCACAAGTCCCGTGCGGCACATTTCCATTATGCCGTAGGGCTTCACCAGTTCGATGAATGCATCTATCTTGGAAGTCTCACCCGTAAGCTCAATGGTGAGTGAAGCTGTAGAGTAGTCTACTATCTTTGAGCGGAATATCTCAACGGCAGTCATGATATCCTGTCTTACGTCAGCCTTGTTCCTTACTTTAATAAGAAGAAGCTCACGGATAACGGTGTCGTTCTTGTTCAGCACCTCCACCTCACGTACATCGTGGAGCTTCTGGAGCTGCTGGAGTATGCGGTCCTTTAAGTCGCTGTCTCCGTGGAAAGCGATGGTTATGCGTGAGAATCCGCTTGATTCCGTTTCGCCCACTGTCAGGCTGTCGATATTGAAGCCACGGCGGGTGAACATTCCCGATACTCTTGAAAGTACACCTGATATATTTGATACAAGAACACCTATTACGTACTGATCCATAACTGTCACCTCACTTTATCTCTGTAATAATGTCATCTATCGAGCCGCCCGGAGGAAGCATAGGAAGAACGAATTCATCGCAGTCAACGGCGCAGTCGATAACGTAAGTGCCGCCGCAGGAGAATGCCTCCTCTGCCGCTTTTTCCAGTTCCTCCTTACTGAAAGCCCTTGTGCCCTTTGCACCGAAGGCTTCTGCCAGCTTTACAAAATCAGTCTGACGGCTGAGAGTTGTGTTTGAATAATGCTTGTCGAAGAACAGTGTCTGCCACTGTCTTACCATACCCAGAACGCCGTTGTTCATAATTACAACAACGAGGGGAGTATTCTGCGAAACAGCCGTTGCAAGCTCGTTGAGGTTCATGCCGAAGCTGCCGTCACCCGTAAAGAGCACGCTTGTTCTGCCCGTTGCAGCAGCCGCACCGATGGCAGCACCCATGCCATAGCCCATAGTACCCAGACCGCCGCTGGTGAGGAACGTTCTCGGAGTTTTGAACGGATACCTCTGTGCAGTCCACATCTGGTGCTGTCCTACGTCTGTTACTACATTTGCATCCCCTGCGTGAGCGGCAATGATATCAACGATATCATACGGCGTGAGCCTTTCGCTTGCAGGCAAGCCTGTTTTATCACACTTTGCAGCGCAGTTCTCGCAGCTCTTTTCGTAAGCGGCTTTGAGAGCGCTTTCTGTGCGCTGTGCTTCTTCCTGACGGAGTTCAGCTATTTTCTCACTCCATTCGGGGTGCTGTTTTCTCTCGCAGAGAGCGGCAAGTCTGTCAACTGCGTCCCTGATATCGCCCTTTATGGCAAGGTCAGCGGGGATGTTCTTGTGAAGCTCCGCTCCGTCGATATCTATGTGGATTATCTTGAAATTCTGTGCATAGCGGTTCTTGTTGCCTGTTGCACGGTCTGAGAAACGTGCACCGAGAGCAATAACGAGGTCTGCTTCATCCTGAGCAACGGAAGAAGCGTAGTGACCGTGCATACCCTGCATACCGAGGAAGTGGGGATGGTCTGTGGGAACAGCCGAAAGTCCCATGAGAGAGCAGCCGATAGGAGAATCTATCTTCTCAGCAAGAGCCATTATCTCCTCGGAAGCCTTTCCGCTGATAACACCGCCGCCGAAGTAGATGTAGGGGCGCTCGCAGTTATTTATCAGCTTTGCCGCCTGCATCAGCTTGTCCTCGGGAGCGAAAGTGAGCGGATACGGGATAACAGGCTGTGCATTTGCGGTGAATTCGCATTGTGCCACCTGAACATCCTTTGGTATATCCACAAGAACAGGTCCGGGTCTGCCCGATTTAGCTATCTTGAAAGCCATGCGGAGAGTGTCAGCCAGTTCGTTTATATCCTTAACAATGAAATTATGCTTGGTTATGGGCATTGTCACGCCTACGATGTCCACTTCCTGAAAGCTGTCTCTGCCGATAAGGGAGCAGGGAACATTTCCTGTGATAGCGACCATAGGAACGGAATCGAGGAAAGCCGTAGCTATGCCTGTTACGAGGTTTGTAGCGCCGGGACCCGAGGTAGCGATGACTACACCGACCTTGCCTGTAGCCCTTGCGTAGCCGTCAGCGGCATGAGCAGCGCCCTGTTCGTGAGCGGCAAGGATGTGAGTTATCCTGTCACGGGCAATATACAGCTCATCGAAAAGGTTTATGACCTGTCCGCCGGGGTAGCCGAAAATGGTATCGCAGCCCTGTTCAATGAGAGTTTCAACAACTATCTTTGCACCTGATATCTTCATATTATCACCTTTGTTTCAATTCGTAATTCGGAATTCGGAATTAGGAATTGCGGTGTCCACTTCGTGGACGATATCAATAATTACGAATTCCGCATTCCGAATTCCGAATTTAAAAAAGCCCCCACATTCTGCGGAGGCTTGGACTTCTTTGCTTATATGGACTTAGAGTGCATATTATAAAGCAAGAGCGCCGTCAGGGCAGAATGAAGAAAGACAGCAGTCAGACACGTTAATGACTGCGCCTATGATAATGACGATACCGCTTGAAATATAGACAGTTCTCATTATACTTCGCTCCTTACTGAATAATACAATATCTATTTTACCACTTTATATTGGATAAATCAATAAGGGCGGATGTTTTTTATCAGATATAGCTGATATTGAGTTTTTTTACCGACTGAATTTGTGCATTTTTCAGCTTTAATGCTGTAAATGTGCACGCAGCTTGTTTGTTTGGGTTATCCGAGGGCTGCCAAAGCTCATTTTTCGTGACCCACGGGGCGATGCAGGCATCGCCCCCTACTATTTTCTAATCACTAATACACTTATACACTAAAAACTACTTACTGCTTGCACATATTATTTATAGCGCTGACAAGTGCCTTGATGGAGGACTTGATGATATCATCGTCCGTGCCTGCGCCCCAGAAGCTGCTGCCGTCCTTGCCGACGACCTCCACGTAGGACACCGCCTTTGAAGCAGAGCCAACCTCCAGTGCGTGCTCAAAGTATGAGCTAAGGCTGTAGTCAAGTCCCGTACAGCTCTTTATTGCGTTGCTTACAGCGTCAAGACGTCCGTTTCCGCTGTCTACTGCGTGAACCTTGTGTCCCTTGAATTCAACATCTATCGAAGCCGTGATAACACCGTTCTGCTTGAAGTGTGCATGGGCAACGTTCAGTATATCCGTGATATCCACGTAATTTCTGCGGAAGATATCGTATACCTCGTCGGGGAGAAGCTCCTTGTGCTTGTGGTCGGATACGCCCTTGACCAGATAGCCCACCTTTTCACGCATTTTCTTAGGCAGGTCGTAGCCGAAGCGAGTTTCCAGTATATAGCCGATCCCGCCCTTTCCCGACTGGCTGTTGATGCGGATAACGTCTGCGGAGTATTCTCTGCCGACGTCCTCGGGGTCGAGTGGGAGATAGGGTACTGTCCACGTACCGTCGCCCTTTTCTTCACGCCACTTCATGCCCTTTGCGATAGCGTCCTGATGTGAGCCGCTGAATGCCGCAAATACCAGCTTTCCCGAATAGGGCTGGCGCTCGTTGACGGTCATTCTTGTGACACGGGTGTAAAGCTCGGTCAGGGACGGTATATCGCTGAGGTCGAGGTTCGGCTCAACGCCCTGGGAGTACATATTCATGGCAAGGGTGATGATATCCACATTTCCCGTTCTTTCGCCGTTTCCGAACAAAGTTCCCTCCACACGGTCAGCACCTGCAAGCAGTCCCATTTCCGTATCTGCAACGGCACATCCACGGTCGTTGTGGGGGTGGAGAGAAACTATCACGTTTTCACGGTATTTCAGGTTCTCGCACATATATTCCACCTGATTTGCGTAAATGTGGGGCATGGAGAGCTGTACCGTAACAGGCAGGTTGATAATGACCTTATCCTCGGGAGTTGGCTGCCATACGTCAAGAACGGCATTACATACCTCTAAAGCGAACTCAGGCTCAGTGCCTGTGAAGCTCTCGGGAGAATACTCAAAGCGGAAATTGCCCTCGTACTTCTCACGGTACTCCTTGCAGAGCTTAGCGCCCTCAACGGCTATAGCCTTTATTTCCTCCTTGCTCTTGCGGAAAACCTGTTCACGCTGGGCGAGGGAGGTGGAGTTGTAGAGGTGGACTATGGCGTTTTTACATCCTTTCAGCGCCTCGAATGTCTTTTCGATGATATGCTCACGGGACTGTGTGAGCACCTGTATAGCCACATCCTCGGGGATGAGGTCCTGCTCAATGAGGGTACGGCAAAAGTCGTACTCTGTCTCGGAGGCAGCAGGGAAGCCTATCTCTATCTCCTTGAAGCCTATTTCCACCAGCTTGCGGAAGAATTCCAGCTTTTCGCCGAGGCTCATGGGGATAACGAGTGCCTGATTTCCGTCACGGAGATCGACGCTGCACCAGTCGGGTGCTTTGTCAACGTAGGACTTTTTAGTCCAGTTCATGGATGTCTTGGGTGCTTCAAAGAACTGTCTGGTATATTTTGCCGCATTTTTCATAAAAAAACCTTCTTTCCGATCCGTTATGGACATTGGAAGGCAATAAAAAAGTCCCCTCCATGCCCTGCATGGAAGAGACGAAGATACTTATATACTCCGTGGTACCACTCTTCTTGACGTAGAAATACGCCCACTCATCTGCGTCGGATCAACGCATAGCTCAGTAACGGGAGCGCCCGTCCGAGCCTACTGGAGAAAAACTCTTTCGGTCGGCTGCTCAGGGAGGAGTTATAGCCAATGCGCTGTTGCTGCCTCGCACCAAACGGCAGTTCTCTGAAACGAACACAGGGGCTTTGTTTCCCATCATAGCATTTTGCTGTTATGTTATGCATTATACTACGTTTTTTTCGATTTGTCAAGAGGGAAAGTGAAAAATTTTTTAGTGTATAAGTGTATGAGTGCTTAGTTTTTAGGTGTCAGGGTGCAGGGGCGGATATCATCCGCCCGTGGATACGCTAAAAATAGCATCGCCCCGTGAGGTACACGTTAAATATCGTGAACCCAATCGTAGGGGCGGCGTTCCGCCGCCCGTGGGTAATGCATAAAAAGTGGATGGAACATTGTAGGGACG
>JAFVBU010000247.1 GCA_017479805.1 Ruminococcus sp. | reverse complement strand
TTCCATTATTTATCACTCCAGAAATTTATCTTTCGGCATTGCGCCTGTCAGTATCTCATAGACCTTTTGCGGCTCTTTCAGACCGTAGAAACCGCAGGCATTTCCCTTTGCCGTAAACTTCACACAGCCCAAGCCGTTTGTCCCGACACTGACCTCTGTATTTTCAATATCCGAAAGGCTGTATATTTCCATGCCGCTTCTTTCCGTGCCGACAAATACACGCTTGTCACTGATGCCGTATACCCATTCCTCGGGTCTCAGGTAAAGTCCCATAAGCAAGGATGTCACCACCCAGAACGGAATGACTATCAGGGCTTTTCTGCCGAAAAGTGCGATAGCTCCAGCAGTTGCAAGAACTTCAGGTATCACTGTCGCTTTCAGCACCGCTCCGTATATGGACTTCACCGCAGGCTCGGGAGCTTTGTTTTCTTTGCCGCCGCCTGTCATGGGAACTCCGTACCACAGGAGCGTTTCGCCCTCCTCCAGCCTTTTCCTGAGTATATCGGCATTCATCAGCTTCTGTAGTCGCCGTTTATCTTAACGTAGTCGTAGGTGAGGTCGCAGCCCCATGCAACAGCACTTCCGCCGCCGTCGCCAAGACTGATGATTATTTCTATAACTTCTTCGCCGAGTATTTCCTTAGCCTTTTCCTCGGAGAATTCTACGCCTGCACCGTTTTGGCAAACCTCAACTGTTCCCTTTTCAGAGCCTATCTTTACAGCTACTTTATTTATGTCAAATTCAGCATCAGCATAACCGACAGCACAGAGGATACGTCCCCAGTTAGCATCTTCGCCAAACATTGCAGCCTTGAACAGACTTGAACATATAACGGACTTTGCAACAGTCTCGGCAGTCTTGTCGGAGTCAGCGCCGCTTACGGAACACTCAATGAGCTTTGTAGCGCCCTCACCGTCACGAGCCATCATTCTTGCAAGGTTCATCATAATGCAGTAGAGAGCATTCTCGAACTTGTCGAACTCGCCGTTTTCAGCAGTAACAGGCTTATTCTCTGCTGTACCCGAAGCAAGAACGCAAACCATGTCATTTGTGGAAGTATCGCCGTCAACGCTTGCACGGTTGAGAGTTACCTTTACCACATCGCTGAGGGCACGCTGTAAAAGCTCTGCGGAGATATCAGCGTCTGTTGTGAGGAAAGTGAGAGTCGTAGCCATATTCGGGTGTATCATACCGCTTCCCTTGAGCATACCACCGAGAGTTACGGTCTTTCCGCCCAGCTCAAACTGTACGGCGATCTCTTTCTTCATGGTATCGGTAGTCATTATAGCTTCAACAGCACGGGGATTTCCGTCATAGGTAAGCCTCTCTGCAAGCTCCTTCATGCCGTTTGCGATAGGCTCGATGGGGAGCACCTGACCGATAACGCCTGTGGAAGCAACTATGACGTCCTCGGGCTTGATACCGAGAGCCTCGGCTGTCAGCTCGCACATTTTAGCTGCCTTTTCGTAGCCGTCGGGGTTGCAGGTGTTGGCATTTACCGAATTAACGATAACTGCTCTTGCCTTGCCGTCTGCTATATGCTCCTTTGTAACAAGGATAGGAGCGCCCTTTACCTTGTTTGTGGTATATACAGCGGCGGCGGTGCACTCCTTGTCAGCCACTATCATTGCAAGGTCATTCTTCTTAGTGGTAACTGCTGCGCCTGCGTGGGCAAGTCCGCACTGTATTCCGTTTGCCTTGAATCCCTTAGCGGCACAAACGCCGCCCTCAACGAATTCTATATTCTCAAACTTTTTCAGCTTCATTTGTATTTCTCCTAACTATCAGATCAAGCCGATCTGGATTCACGTATTTTCTTTGCAAAGGATTCGAGGGTATGGAGATAATCGAACTTCTCATATTCCGATGCCCAGTCGTGGGTCTTTGACCTGAGAGCGGCACTTTCAAGAAGCGGCTCGATATCGTCATAGCGCTTGCAGAGATATTTCTCCTTTGCATTGTAAAGAGTGAGCATGAGCTGTCCCTCATAGAGTTCGCCGACAAATGGATCCTCGTCAAGCATATCTATAGCCTTGCCAATGGCAACGACAGAGCAGATCTTCTGTCTGAGCATACGGCATATATCGGCTATAGTAAGCTCCTCAACGGTCTTTTCCATGATACTGTTGAACCATTCGTCCAGCGAGCTTTGCAGATCGTCATCGGGAACAAGATCGTACTCATATATTTCCTTTAAGGTTTTACCGTCCATAATTTCCACTCCCTATCAGATAAGGCCTGTAGTTTCATCGATCCCCATCATTATATTCAGGCACTGTACAGCCGCACCGCTTGCGCCCTTTCCGAGATTGTCAAGTCTTGAACAGAGAAGTATCTGCTCATCGTTTCCGAAAACGAATATCTGCATCTTGTTCTGTCCGCTGAGGGTATTTGAAGCAAGGAAGAATGACTTCTGCTCGTCCTGTGACATAAGCGGCATTACCTCTATCATGTTAGCCCCTGCGTAGTGCTTTGCGTACATTTCGTGTACTGCCTCCGCTGTGAACTTCTTGTCCAGCATACGTGTCTGGAGCGGTATGCTTACGACCATTCCACTGTAGTAATCGCAGACAATGGGGTTGAACATGGGCTTATATTTCAGTCCCGAAACAGCCTGCATCTCAGGCAGGTGCTTGTGCTGCTGAGAAAGGGCATACTGACGGGGGCTGTTGAACTCGAAAGGCTTGTCCTCGCCCTCGTAAACGGCAATAGCTTTCTTGCCTGCTCCGCTGTAACCTGATGTAGCATAGGCGAAAACAGGGAAATCGTCGGGGATGATGCCGTTCTTCACAAGGGGGTAAACTATTGAAGCGAAGCCGCTTGCATAGCATCCGGGGACTGCCACACGGTTCGAGGTCTTTATCTTCTCTCTGTGCTCGGGTGAAAGCTCAGGGAAGCCGTAAGCCCAATCGGGATTTGTTCTGTGTGCGGTGGAAGCGTCGATTATACGTACATGGTCGTTGTCCTTGTCGATAAAGGAAACAGCCTCAATGGAAGCGGCATCGGGCAGGCAGAGGAAAACGTAGTCTGCGCTGTTGATGAGCCTTGCTCTCTCAGCCGAGTCCTTGCGCTTCTCCTCGCTTATGCGGATAAGCTCGATATCGTTTCTGTCCTTGAAGCGCTCCATGATTTTAAGACCTGTTGTGCCTTCCTGACCGTCTATGTATACTTTTACTGACATTGTTTATTCCTCCGTTTTGTAGGGGCGGATATCATCCGCCCGATATATTGGCGTTTTCCACGGGCGGCGGAACGCCGCCCCTACAAACTACTTTCTAATCACTAAGCACTGATCACTACTTACTACTTACTACTTACTGAAAACTACTTACTCCTCTTATTCACCTTGCGCTGATACTTTTCACGCTTGGGGTCGGTAAGGTCGGATTCGTCGGCTTTCATGGAGTGCCATACGCTTACGATAAGCGTGAACACTACTATGCCTATCGTCCACCAAAGATGGGTTTTCGGCATAACTGCTATCCATAGTCCCATGACCAGTTCCCCTGCTATCCAGATGATACCCATGAGGATAGTAAGTCCGATTATGAATGTTAAGTCCTTTTTGCTCATATATCAAGTGCCTTTTCAGCAAGAGCTATCTGCTTGCTTACAGCCTCGGGGGACGGTCCGCCCTCGGACTTTCTCTCTCTTACGCAGGTATCAAGGCTTATTGCTTCGTATACATCCCCGGTAAAGAGGTCTGTCATTGCCTGATAGTCTGCAATAGGGAGAGTTTCAAGGGTAAGTCCCTTTTCAATGCACTGTGCAACGAGAGTTCCCGTTATCTTGTATGCGTCACGGAAAGGCATACCCTTTTTAACGAGGTAGTCAGCACAGTCCGTAGCGTTTATGAAGCCTCTTGCGGCGGCATTTCTCATGTTATCCTTGAGAACACGCATAGTTGCAAGCATGGGAGTAAAGGTCTTTACGCAGAGCTTTACGTTGTCAACTGCGTCGAATATAGCTTCCTTGTCCTCCTGCATATCCTTATTGTATGCAAGGGGGATCCCTTTCATCATGGTGAGGAGTGTAACGAGGTCGCCGTTCACTCTGCCTGTCTTGCCACGGATAAGCTCCGTAACATCGGGGTTTTTCTTCTGGGGCATGATGGATGAGCCTGTAGCAAAGGCGTCGTCCAGCTCAACGAACTTGAACTCCCATGAGCACCACATGATTATTTCCTCTGAAAATC